>CALIIL010000022.1 GCA_938017685.1 uncultured Chitinophagaceae bacterium | reverse complement strand
TTTAAAATGATCTCGGCAGCTTTGTTCGGTTGGAAAGTAACCGGTGAATTCTAAGATGGTCATAACTTCGTAGTTTAAAACGAAATTCGAACCCTACTAAGTAACTAGTTTACTTAGTGGTAACTTTGAGCACATACAATTACATAATAAGATTAATGAGAAATAACAAACTCCTTAAAACGCAAAAGATTACAGTGAGTAAATAATTCAAAGTAATTTTAAACTTAAAAGGAGAGCTTAATGCTCTCCTTTTTCTATATGCGATTCTTTCAATTACATTCTTCCAATACCATTTTGATGCTTTGAATAGTTCGCCTTTATTACGCCTTATAAACCTATAAATTTTCTGCTTCTAGAACATTACTTGCTAACAATTTAATTCAGTTATAAGACATAAAAAAAGAGAGCATCAAGCTCTCTTTTTTTATGAATAGGGTTTTTATTAGTATTTAAAATTGCGTTTGTAACCGCCATTTTTAGCCTTAAATATTTTATATGAAATGGTAAATGTGTTCATTAAATACCAATCATCATCTGTGTCATCTCCACGTTGCGTTCCGGCTGCAGGAGTTACTCCATTAAAGTTAGCTAGCTCATCACCTCTAAAGGCTAAGTCTGCCGCCAAAGCGCCATTGTAAATATTAATTTCATTAGCATTGTAATATGTTCCACTTACATCATCCAAATAATCTGTAAAGGTCTTTCTACCACCCACTTCAAATGATAATATAATATTTGGATTCAATTGATACTTTACACCCAAACCTAAGGGAATGCCTATTTGTGTTAAGCTATAACGGTCTTTACCACTTAATGGAACGCCTTGCCCTTCTGTACCTAATGGCTGCAAGTCGTACCAACGATTGTTATAGTTAGCCTGCGGGTTAAATCTAAAAAGGTTTACTCCTCCAAATACGTAAGGTGTCCAACGGTAGTACTTTTTATTTCTGCTATTTTCTTGATGAGCTCCAAAGTTCAAAATATTTATTTCTCCAATAAAGGACAGCTCAAGAATAGATGAACGGAAACTTAGGTTACGGTTAATTAAATCGCCATCCCCTGTTGTTCTATCCGAACCGCTGATGCGACCATAATTAGCAGCAATACGACCTGTAATGCGCGAGTTAAAGTTGTAACGTCCTTGCACACCAATAGCAAAGTCTGAATTGTTAAAGGTGAATTCCTTGGCCTCTAAATCGCCTAAGTAAGTGCTAAATCCATAGTTCAATCCAAATTCTAAACTCTGCTGAGCAAAAGCTTGAGACATAAAAAGAACCATAGAAAAAAGTAGCATTAGTTTTTTCATATTTTTTTTGATTTGAGTTCGAATTTAAACATTAAATCGGAAATGCATCACATCTCCATCAGAAACTGTGTACTCTTTTCCTTCTATCCTTAATTTGCCCGCTTCCTTACAAGCTAATTCGGAACCTAATTCAACAAAATCATCATAGGCTATTACTTCGGCCTTAATAAATCCTTTTTCAAAATCTGTATGTATAACACTGGCAGACTTAGGCGCTTTCCAACCTCGGAGAATTGTCCAAGCACGCACTTCTTGTACACCAGCCGTGAAGTAAGTGATTAAATTAAGTAAGCTATAGGCCTTGCGTATTAAACGGTTTAAACCTGGCTCTTCCAGTTTATACTCCTCCAAGAACATTTGCTTGTCATCAGCATCTTCTAACTCACTAATTTGAGCTTCTATTGTATTATTCATCACAATAACTTCATTTCCTTCTTCAGCAGCCATGGTTTTGAGTGCTTCCGAAAATTTATTACCGCTTAGCATAGATGCTTCATCTACGTTGGCTACATATATAACGGGCTTTTGAGTAAGCAGAAATAAATCACTAATTAATTCATTCTCCTCATCCTCTAAATCTAAAGTTCTAATACTTAAACCTGCTTCTAAGTGCGACTTACATTTGTTTAAAACTTCAATAAGTTCTTTGGCTTGTGCATCGCCATTCTTAGCAACTTTTGACGCTCTTTCAATGCGTTTTTCTACACTTTCTAAATCTTTGAGTTGAAGCTCTGTATCAATAATTTCTTTATCGCCAACGGGGTTAATTTCACCTTCCTCACGCAATACATTCTCATCTTCAAAACAACGGATTACATGTGTTATAGCATCTACTTCTCTAATATTTGCCAAGAATTTGTTTCCAAGCCCTTCCCCTTTACTAGCACCTTTTACTAAACCTGCAATATCTACAAATTCAATAGTTGTAGGCATTACACGCTCTGGTTGCACCAACTCAGCAAGTTTGTCTATTCTTGTATCAGGCACTTCTACCTGACCAATATTTGGTTCTATTGTACAAAATCGGTAGTTACTCGCCTGCGCAATAGCTTGCTGACTAACTGCATTAAACAAAGTAGATTTTCCAACATTAGGTAATCCTACAATTCCCACTTTTAGTGCCATGTATATTAAATTTTTGCGCAAATATAATACAGTAGTGAGTACTAAGTAGCTAGTATATAGTATTGTTTGCTTACTTAAATCTTGAGGTGCTTCAGGCTATTTAGTCAAACTACCCGACTTGATATGCAAGTCTCTTTGTGGAAATGGAATTTGTATCCCATTTTGCGCGAAGGCTTCAAAAATGGCAAAGCGTAATTCACTTTTTACATTTTCAACAATAAATGAGTGTCTCGTCCAGAAAAATAATTGAAAGTCCAAAGAGCTTTCACCAAAATCAGCAAAGCGCACAAAGATTGGATGCACGGGATCATTCTTAACAATAAGGGAGTGATTATTGGCTACTTCCTTCAATAGTTTATTAATAAGCTTGGGATCAGAGCTATAGTCTACTCCTACATTGACAACGAAGCGGCTGAGGTCACTCTGATGGCTCCAATTAATTACTTTCTCAGTTACAAACTTATGATTAGGCACAATGAGATTAACCCCATCTCTGTTCAAGATTACGGTATGTCTCAATTTAATTTGTTGGATACGACCTACGGTGTTGTCTACTTCTATAACATCTCCTAGTTCTATAGGACGCTCAAATAGTAAGAACAAACCTGAAATTAAATCTGAAAATATATTTTGCAACCCTAAACCAACACCAACCAATAAAGCGGCTGAACCAACTAAAAATGCATTCAACCCCACGCCTCCTAATTCTAGGATAAGGATAAAAGAAATGACATAAACGACATAACGCAAGATCATATATACGCTATAACGGCGACCATACTCTGTGTCAGTCTCTGGTCTATTTCCTACAAATACTCTCTTGATTAATAATATCGCGAACCATGCTGCGACTAACACCACAGCTATTAGAATAAATATACCAGGCGTAAGTGTATGATTAGCTATTGTAAATATCTTGTAATTCAAGAAAGCATCTAACTGATTAATATCAGTATTGAAACTATTCAAGTCATTAAGGTTTTCTGAGCTATTGGTTTGCATGAAAAAAACAAATTTAATCTTTATTCAATGAAATCATCACTAAATAAATGATGTATCCTTAAAACAGCCTTCTTCTTTACAGCATATCTTTACGCTAATGGCCACTTATAGCATATATGTTATAGAATTAAATAAAAAGGTATTTACTGAAAACAGAAAATTCCGAGAAGCGAACCCACAGTTTAATGGAGTATTAGAGTGCTTATATGTAGGCATGACTAGCAAAACACCCTTGGAGCGTTTCAAACAACATAAGACTGGTGCCAAAAGTAAAAAAGGCATAAAGATATCGGCTAGCATAGTTGAGAAATACGGGCTGTACTTGCGCCCTAGTTTGAGCAGTCATATTAATCCGATGAAGTCACGCGCCAAAGCCTTAGCATTGGAGGAGCAACTTGCCCTAGAGTTACGCAGAGCTAAATATGCCGTTTGGTATAATTAAGAAAGAAGTTGTTTAGAAGGCAAGGACTCAACGTACTTTTGCGCTATGCCCAAATTTAAATTTGACGTAAAAGAAATAACCAAGCATTTAGGCTTTGATAGACTAAATGATATGCAAACGCAATCCTTAGACGTAAGTAAAGATGATGGTGACATTATGTTACTTTCTAAAACAGGTAGTGGTAAGACGGTTGCCTTCTTATTTGCCATATTAAACCAATTACAAAATGTAGAGCGAGAGACACAAGCACTAATTATCGTGCCTTCGCGTGAGCTAGCTCAGCAGATAGAACAAGTATTTCGTTCTATGCGCACAGGCTTAAAATTGACGGCCTGTTACGGTGGTCATAAACGTGAAATTGAAGAGAACAATTTGATAGATGCTCCTTCTATTATTGTAGGAACTGCTGGACGATTATGTGACCATATTCGGAGAGGAAATATTCAATTAGATACCATCCATACTTTGGTCTTGGATGAGTTTGATAAATCGTTGGAATTAGGTTTTGCTGAGGAAATGGAATTCATTGTTGGGTCCCTTAAAAATATTAAAAAACGGGTGCTTTGCTCTGCAACTACCATTGAACAACTCCCTCCTTTTATTAAGTTACACGAACCTTTTGAAATAAATTTTTTAGATGAGTATATCACCGAATCCTTGGGGACTGATTATCAAAAAGTCATTTCTCCAGAAAAAGATAAAGTAGAAACGCTGTATAATTTATTATGTCACATAGGCGCGCGCTCAAGTATTATCTTTTGCAATCATAGAGAGAGTGTAGAACGTGTGAGCGAATTTTTAAAAGAGAAACATGTGCAATGTGTGCACTATCATGGTGCAATGGAACAGCGCGATAGAGATACCAATTTGTTTAAATTTAAGAATGGTAGTGTTCCGTTTTTAGTCTGTACAGATTTAGCAGCACGCGGTTTGGACATAGCGCATGTGCGTAATATTATTCATTATCATTTGCCGTTTACCGAAGATACTTTTACGCATCGTAATGGACGTACAGCTCGTATGGATGCCAGCGGTAGTGTTATATTAATTGTTGGGCAAGAAGAAAAGTTACCAGATTTTGCTCCAGAAGAAATTAAAGAAATAACATTTGCAGAGCAGCTACACCATCCTGAAAAAACGGAGTGGACAACCGTATTTATCCATGCAGGAAAAAAGAATAAAATAAACAAAGTAGATATTGTTGGTTTCTTTGGCAACCGAGGAGATCTGCGCAAAGAAGACATTGGCTTGATTGAAGTAAAAGATTTCTTTTCTTTTGTAGCCATTCGCCGTTCCAAGGTGGGGCATGTTATGCACTTAATTAAAGATCAACGATTAAAAAATAAAAAGATTAAAATTCAGATAGCTAAATAATGCTTTTATTTTGTGCCATGTCTAGCGCACAAAAAATATTTGAAACACTTGTTGAAAAAACGGATGGAGCTGAACTAAGTCAGATGTTTGGCAAGCCTTGTGGTAAACTAAACAAGAAAGCCTTCATAGTCTTGTTTGAAGATGAAGTTGTTTTTAAATTAGGTCGAGAGCATATTGACGAATGGATATTGACTTGCAAAGGCTCTAAGAATTTTGACCCGTCGGGTAAAGGACGCGCCATGAAAGATTGGCTGCAAGTGCCTGCCAAGAATAAGAAATATTACAATGAGCTATTGGCGCTTAGTTTGGAATTTACCTTTGCATAAAAAATTATATGTCTTTCGTTAAAATATGGATACACGCTGTATGGACTACTAAGAATAGAAAGCCGCTTTTGATTAAAGAAAAGCGACAACAAATATTCGAACATATACATCAAAACGCAGTCGAAAAAGGAATACTAATTGAAGAAGTAAATGGCTTTGACAATCATGTGCACTGTCTTTTTAGATTAAAAAATGATCAAAATATAAAAACTGTTATTCAACTAATAAAAGGCGAGTGTTCTTTTTGGGCAAACAAACATAATATACTGCCTGAAAAACTTGTTTGGCAGAAAGAATACTTTGCAGTTAGTGTGAGCGAATCAATAGCACCCAAAGTAAAAGCATATATTGAAAACCAAGAACAGCATCATGCAAAAGTAAGCTGGCAAGAGGAGTATAATTCTTTTATTTCTAATTATGGGTTTAAGATAATTAAAGGCTAAAGCCATTTGAGAACTAAAGATTTAAATCACCGCCTTAAAAGGCTGTGTAATTCCAACATGAAAAAATATCAAAAAAAAACTACAAGGTCTCACCATGTTTGAAAGTATAAGAAAGTTGTTTCTAATATTAAATATAAAATTTTAAGCAGGCTATAATTTACACCGCACTTTAGTGCGGTGGTTCTAAGTAAAGTATTTTGAGGCTTCAGCCTTTAATTATTGAAAAAAAACATTGAAAAATGCTCATCATAAAATTATTATAAAATACTCACTGAATATACATTACAATTTAAATTAGCATTAAAATATACACTAATGAAAAGCGTATTTCCCCTTCTTTTTTTATTTATAATTGCATCATGTAAAATCAGTAACCCAAACAAAACATCGGTTAAAAAAGAACCGATAAAAGATAATGCTGAGTTAGCGGAGATTTATCGCCTAGACCAAGAAGATAGATCAGTTGATGAAATAGATTGGAATGTTGTGGGTAAAAAAGATCGGGCCAGAGAAGCAAGGGTAATTCAATTACTCGATTCTAATAAAGTGAGAACCTCAAATGATTATCAGCATGCAGGTATGATTTTTCAACATGGCAAAGACTCAACAGCTTATGGCTTGGCTGTTAAATTATTAAAGAAGTCTATAGAATTAAATCCTAAAGCCGATAAATGGTTACTCGCAGCAACTATAGATAGAGATTTGCTAAGTAGAAATAAACCTCAAATATATGGCACACAATTCTGGAAGGTTGGAGACCAACCGTGGGAGCGTATGAAAATGGATACTACACAAATAACGGATGCACAAAGAAAAGAATACAGAGTAGAAACCTTAGCAGAGCAAAAAATAAAATTAAAAAAGATGAATAGCTTAAAGATTTCTGCATTACTCAAGGAGGAAAAAAGTATTGATCAGATAATAGCATTTATTAAATCAGAAAATGTAGAAACCTCCAAATACAACTTATCAGAAAATGCAATCAACAGCTTCGGTTACGAGCTAATAAGAGATGAGAAAAAAGAAGATGCTCTAAAAATATTTAAATTAAACACAGTGTTATATCCCAAAAGCTTCAATACATTTGACAGTTATGGCGAGTGCCTTATGTTGCTCGGTCAAAAAAAAGAAGGTATAAAAGCTTATAAAAAATCGGTGGAGCTTAACCCCAATAATAAAAGTGCAAAACTTATTATAGATAAAAATTAAAACACCTTTATACGCCTGGAAATAATACCACTACCTTTGAAAAACGCTTAGAGTTAACCGACCAAAAACTGCATACTGGTGTTAAAAAATTGAAAGCATTAATTATTAATGCAGATGCCAATACTTATGAAACGATTAGATTAGGAGAACGCGGAGCAACTTATGAATTTGGTTCAAAAAAAAGATAAAAGAAGGATGCGTTTATATATTTCCATATGCATCATGGGTAAATTTAGGTTTTTACAGAGGCGCATGCCTAGCAGATAAAAATGAATTATTAATTGACGTAGTCAAAAATATGCGGCACAACAGAATGCAATCAATAGAACAGATTAGTAACCCACAAATTAAAGAAATTATAAACCTTGCTTTTGTTGAAGGAAAAAAAGCTTTGAAATTATGAGCAATGAATTAGTAAACAATTTCAATTCGGATATTAACAACGATAATATTCCTGCGGATTTAAACAATCCGTTTGGCACAAACATTCCTGCGCTAGCCCAACTAGCTGCCCAAGCGTTTCAAGAATATATTGAAAATGTATCTAAAGATTGGGACTACAATTTTGAAACTCAAAAAGGTAAAATGTTTGGCGTGCTCGTGGTGCAAAAAGAAGATAGTAATTTAGGGTTCTTAGGAGCGGTTTCTGGTTCCTTAGCTTCAGGAAACTTGGATAACAGAATGGCGCCAAGTGTTTTTAATGAAAACCTAAACGACCCATTTATTTCTAATGGACTAACAAAGATTAAATCACTTGGCTTGCGTATAAATAAAATTGAAGACCAAGATGAAATCAATAGCTTGAAGGAAGAACGAAAAGCACTTTCTAATCAGCTTCAAAAACGATTATTTGAAGAAACCCGTTTTTTAAATACAAAAGGGGAACAGCAAAATGTATTGCAAATATTTGAACAAGGGCAATATGGCTATCCTCCTGCCGCTGCGGGTGAATGCGCTGCGCCTAAACTCTTGCAATACGCATTGAGCTATCAATTAAAACCAATCGCGATAGCAGAATTCTGGTGGGGCACTACACCCAAAAGCCTAGAGCGTAAGCATAAAGCCTACTACCCTGCTTGCAAGGAGAAGTGCCGACCTATATTGGAGTTTATGTTAGATGATGTTGAATTATTTAATAATAGAGGGATTATTACTTAATGAGTTTATTTTTTAGGATTACCCATAGTATCCGCTTTTAGTTAATATTACTGGTATTGGTTTAGCATTGACCATTGCTTTTAAAGTAAAATTGGGCATATTGCTCATAAAGGTTCTTCGATTAAATCTATAGAAAAATTCATCTAGCTAGTGCTTTGCTTTGTCTTTACCAATTGAATGATGAATTCCTCTGATCCATGCTTTAAGATTCATCATTAGATTATGAATTTGCGGAAAATTCTTACCCTTGTTTGATAGTTTTTGATCTAGATTATAGTCTTTACCAAGG
>CALIIL010000021.1 GCA_938017685.1 uncultured Chitinophagaceae bacterium | reverse complement strand
TCACCGAGCCAATTTAAACTATCTAAAAGGACAAGTAGGCGATAGTATTAATTTTATTATGGCAGCGGCTGGGTTTAACTTCAAAAAATTAATGAGTAAACTCCTAAAGAATACTTTCGGGCTTTATTTAAAAATCGTTTTATGCTTTAAAAGTTACACCTTAGGAATATATTTTACTAATTTAAAAATTATAGCACTAAAAATAAGACGTTTTTAAGGGCCGACTATATAGTAGCAACTACATAATATGTAAGATGAGCATTTATTAAAAGCTATAAAAAAACCTCCACGTATAAACGTGGAGGTTTTTCTTAATTATATATCTAGTATTAAGCTTGCATTTTCTTCTGTGCTTTCTTACGCTCATTGGCATCTAAGATAATCTTACGTAAGCGCATTACATTAGGCGTTACTTCAATACACTCATCTTCATCAATGTACTCCATATATTCCTCTAATGTAAATTCTGTTTTTACAATAACCTTAGAAGCATCATCTGCACCACTGGCACGGTGATTGGTTAACTTCTTAGCCTCACATACATTTACGATTAAATCATCTGCACGAGAGTTTTCTCCAATAATTTGACCACCGTATACTTCTACACCAGCATCAATAAAGAAACGGCCACGATCTTGTAATTTATCCATAGAGTATGGTGTTGCTTTCCCTTTTTCCTTTGCTATTAATACACCATTTAATCGACCAGGAATTACTCCTTTCCAATCTCTATATTCATTAAAACGATGAGCCATAATAGCATTACCAGCCGTACCTGTCAACATTTGAGAGCGCAATCCGATTAAACCACGAGATGGAATATCAAATTCCAAATGTTGCATTTCACCTTTGCTTTCCATGATTAAAAGATCTCCTTTACGTTGTGTAACTAAGTCAATTACTTTACCACTAAACTCTTCAGGAACATCAACTACAAGTACCTCATAAGGCTCTTGCTTTTTGCCATCAACCATTTTAGTAATAACCTGTGGCTGACCTATCGTTAACTCATAACCCTCACGACGCATCGTCTCGATTAATACACCTAAGTGTAAGATACCACGACCATATACCAAGAAGCTATCTGCACTATCTGTTTGTTCAACTTTTAATGCCAAGTTTTTCTCTAACTCTTTTTGAAGACGATCATTGATATGACGACTCGTTACAAACTTACCGTCCTGACCAAAGAAAGGAGAATTATTAATTGCAAAAACCATATTCATGGTTGGCTCATCAATTTTGATAATTGGTAATGCTTCAGGATTTTCAAAATCAGCAATTGTTTCTCCAATATTGAAATCTTCAACTCCTACTACTGCACAAATATCTCCAGCACTTACTTCTTCAACACGCTTCTTGCCCATACCTTCAAATATGTACAGCTCTTTAATTTTATGTTTTTCTACACTTCCGTCTCGCTTACATAAAGCCACTTGTGTATTTTCCTTTAATGTTCCTCGTCTTACTTTACCCACTGCAATACGCCCTAGGAAAGAAGAGAAGTCCAATGAAGTAATTTGCATTTGCGCATCACCTTCTGCCGTTTTTGGTGCAGGTACGTGTTCCAATATTCCATCCATCAATGGCGTAATATCTTCACAAGGCGTATTGGTTGTATTGAACCAACCATTTTTACCCGAACCGTAGAATGTTGGAAACTCCAACTGGTCTTCAGTTGCATCTAATTGGAAAAATAACTCGAATACAGCATCATGCACTTCATCCGGTCTACAGTTCTCTTTATCTACTTTATTAATGACAACAATTGGCTTTAAACCCAATTCTAAAGCTTTTTGTAATACAAAACGCGTTTGAGGCATTGGACCTTCAAATGCATCGACTAAAAGAATTACACCATCAGCCATTTTTAATACACGCTCTACCTCACCACCAAAATCGGCGTGACCAGGCGTATCAATTACATTAATCTTTACGTCTTTATACTTTACAGCAGCATTCTTAGAAAAAATCGTGATACCACGCTCTTTCTCAATATCGTTACTATCCATGATTAACTCTCCAGAATCTTCGTTATCACGAAATACTGAAGTAGTGTGTAGGATATTATCTACTAATGTTGTTTTACCATGATCTACGTGGGCGATGATGGCGATGTTTCTTATTTCCATAATTAATTTAATTATCTTGTCACCCTGTCCCGATAGCTATCGGGATTGTCAAAGGGCAGCAAGTTTAAAAGTCGCGCAAAGGTCGCGCTTTATTTGGTTTAATTGATTAATATTTGGTGAATAATGGATTAGATTAAAAGTATTATTTTTAATACTTACTCTAAAATAGGCACTTAAATATGGCAGAACAAATTTGTCCAAAATGTAATAACCCCAGTTTTTATTGGTCTATGAATGAAGAGTTAACTCGTTGGTATTGTCATGAATGCAAATATGAAGCTTATGAAAATGAGGTATTGGAAAGAGTTTGCTCCTTTTGTAAAAGGAAAACAGAAGGGAAAATGAAGGACAATCAGAATACCTACTGGTGGTGCTCAACTTGTAATAACATAAAAAACACTGAAGAATAAGGCATTCTATAACCTAACCACCCATAAACACATAAGAAATGATATTGGCACCCATTTGTAGGGCTTCAGCTCGTTTTTGTGGTGGATCTTTGTGTACTTCTGGATCTTCCCAACCGTCATTTAAATCCGTCTCGCTGGTGTATAAGAGCACCAAGCGGCCATTATAGATCAAACCATAGGCACGAGCTGGTTTTTTGTCGTGATCATGGATTTTAGGCACCCCATTATTAAAATTATACTTCTGATGATAAATTGGATGTGAAAAGGGTAACTCAACCAAGGACAATTCAGGAAAAACAGATTTCAACGCCGGGCGAATATATTTATCCATCCCATAATTATCATCAATATGAAGAAAACCACCTGCTTCGAGATAGCGACGTAAGTTCTGCGCTTCGGCATCATTAAACGATATACGTCCATGACCCGTAGCAAAAAGCACTGGATAGCTAAATAATTCACTACTCCCAGCTTCCACCTGAGCTTCTTGTAAGGAAAAGTCTGTTCCTAAGTTACGGTTAGCATAATCGGCTAAATTTTTAAGTGCTGTTGGATTAGCATACCAATCTCCTCCGCCATTATATACCAATAAGCCCAATTGCATTTTTTGAGCACTGGCTGCTGTTACAAGAATTATCAGTAATGTAAATATTAAAAGTGTTTTAAGCTTTGGCATGTTGCAGTAAAGTTACGGCAACTAAACCAGCCGTTTCTGTTCTTAATCTGTTATTTCCGAGGCTCACACTCTTAAAATTTTGTTGTGATGCTTGTTCTATTTCTTCTGTTGTAAAATCTCCTTCGGGACCAATGAGTATTAATTGCCCTTCGACAGGCTCAGGGTGACAATATAAATTCAAATGTTTTTTCTCAGTATCATTTTCGCAATGAGCTATAAATTTATTACCAGCTTCTATTTTTATTACTTCTTCAAAGCTTGTTGGCTCATGTAATATTGGCAAGTGATACTGCTGACTTTGAAGCATGGCAGAAACTAATATTTTATCAAAACGTTCTTTCTTTATTTTACTTCGTTCACTACGCTTACTAAGTAATGGAATAATCTCTGTTACGCCTATTTCTGTAATTTTTTCCAGCAGCCATTCCATTCGTGCACTATTCTTTGTAAATGAAATAGCCAAAACAATCTTTCCGTTTTCATTATTCAACTCTGTTCGATCTATAATATCTACAGTACAAGATTTCTTATCAGTGGAAATGATTTGGGCAGTTGCTTTGACTCCATTACCATCAGTCAAGACAAACTGATCGCCAACCTGCATGCGTAACACGCGCACAATATGTTTAGCACTCTCTTCCGAGAGATCCATTACACCATCGCCAATTATTGATTCGTAAAAATGTCTCATTTCTTCTTCCAATGCTCTAGCAAGATGCCTTTTGTATAAAATTGCTCCTGTGATATATTCCAGAAATAAATTTTCACCCAAGCTTCTTTCGTTACCTCATTCAAAGGTATAAATATAGATACTGTATCCCATTGGTTCGTAGCCCCACGAAACATTTTAATACTATCATGCGCTTCATGACGATTATTAGAAAGCGTCATTTTATTAAATGTATTGAGGCCATACCACCCATGCTGCACTTGAGGATCCTTAACTTCTGCAACCATAATTAAGCTCCTATAAGGATCACCTAAGTAATAAGGAAACATTAATGGGGTACTTATTTTTAAATAATCATCCTTAGAAAACTGTAATTCATTTAAATAAAACTGCATACCTAAACTAGGCATTTCCGTACCCCTGCTCACTTCTATAACTGTATCTTGTAATATATCAGAATAGATATTATGTAATAATTTATTATCAACCGTGTCATCCATAGCTAGTGTTGAAACAAATTGCAAATCCTTTTCTACTGGTTGTTCCAATCCTGTATCCTTCAATAATAAATCATTATAACTCAAGTTATGTTTAAAGAACATATGCCAATAGTAATTATGCGTTGATGATTCAGACCAATACCTATTCGTCATATTTAAATAACTAAAGTGAAGATTTATATAAACAAACAATAAACATGCTGCGCTTGCAATAAGTATTCTACCTTTTCTAAGGCTAAGGTATTGCAACAAAGCAGCCATAGGAATGGCTAATAATGCATATAAATGAATCATAGGTCTTGATCCAAAACCATTAATATAACTAAAACAATGCCAGCTGTAAATGATATAAATATATAAAGGTGTAAGCACCGCAATGGCCAACCAATATTTTTTTAATCGTTCAAAGAAAAACATACCCAGCATGCTCAAAATAAATATAGGCGAGTACAGCAACCAGCCATTATTAGAACCAAACAAACCTGAAATGATACGCGGATGCAAAAAATCAAAACCTTGACTTGTATAACTGTAGTATACAAAGCTTCCAGCATATACTTTCCAAAAAATGAGTTGCGGTAGTAATGGAATTAAACCAAAAAATATCATTCCTAATACTTTAGCCAGATGCGTTTTAATAAATGTAATTTTAGCACGAGCCGACTCTATATTATATACATTATACAACAAGGGAATAAGGACCACGACTACATCAGTTGGTCTTAAGAGCGCTATAAAACCCAAGCAAATAGCAAGTAGGGAAAAGTTTTTCCAACTTGGATCTTCATGCACCTTAATCGTTCGATCAATAAGAAAAGCCACAAGGAGGAACAAAATGTTATGCGCCATACCAAATTGAAATATTCCGAACCAAAACAAATTAGAACCTAGGATCAATAAAGAAATGGTTATTAAACTCAGTTCTATAGAAAAGTAACGTTTCAGTATTTTATGTAGATACAGCAGCCCAAGAAATAAATAGAAGATAGAGCAAAACTTGAGCCAGTGATGATACGGATTAGAATAACCACTAGCTATTCCGCCTGTAAGTTTTACATAAGTATGCGCTATAATAAAAAAAGGCAATTCAAAAATGGCAACACCACAAGTATATTGATTAATATAATGTCCTTTAGGACTTCTTACGCTTTCGCGTGGGTACATATCAAAATATTGCTGCACATTAGCATCAATATTCATATCGGCTGGAATGCGCTCAATAGAATCTAAATTATGAATACAAAAAGTTGAAGGGAGGTAGGAATAGTAACCCAGCGAATCGCCATAGAATAGATAGCTATCCTTGCCATAATTCATGAAGAAAAAAACGGATACAATTATTGAAATTGCAACTAATATTCTGCTAAGTATTTTCATATTTAATTGCGTCCCATCCAAAGTGCACCACCAATAGAATTTTGCTTAGCACCAGTAACAGAACTTAATACATTTTCTTCTTCACGCCAGCGCATAGCTCCTATAAGAGCCATAACTATTGCTTCTTTATAATTGATAGTTTGTTCGTCTGCCTTTTCTAATTCAACTTCTTTGGGTGCAGCATGTGCGGTTATTCTATCCATTAAGTAATCATTCAAAGCACCGCCACCACTCACTAGCATCTTTCCTTTATGTTCTAGCACATCAGCAATTTGTATCGCTATGTGCTCGCAGTATGTATTGAGTTTATCAGCTGTACTTAAGTTGCTTTTTTCAACAATAGGCAGTACTGTCTCCAAGCCAAATTCATTAGCTAAAGATTTGGGAGCTTCTTGTTTGTAAAAATCTAAACTATTTAATTCATCCAATAAATCTTCATTACAACTGCCGCTTGCCGCACTTGCTCCGCTTGCATCGTACTCTTTTCCTTCCTTATTAATAATGGCATTTAATACTCTGTTAGCAGCACAAATATCAAAGGCCTTCAATTCATTTTCACTATGTGATGAAATATTAGCTATGCCACCAATATTTAAAAAGTACTCATAGCCTTCCCACAATAATTTTTCTCCAATGGGAACAATGGGCGCACCTTGTCCGCCGAACGCAACATCCATATTACGCAAATCAGAAATAACTGGCAACTGTAATTCTGCCGCCATACTTGCACCATCTCCTAGTTGAAATGTCATTTGATTTTGTGGTTCATGAAAAACAGTATGACCGTGACTACTTACAAAATGTACTTTATGCTCCAATGCATTTCGTTCGATAAAACCATTTATTTCTTGCCCCATCCAATGACCAAAATCCGCGTGACTTTGGATTAAATCTTTAGCTGAGCAACTTGTAATATTCTCTAACTTCAATTTCCACTCCTCCGGAAAAATTATGCAGTCCGCTGCTTCAATTTCTGCACTCCATTTTCCACCCACTTCACTCAGTACCGCGTACACAACATCCAATCCGTCCATGGAGCTTCCGCTCATACATCCTATCACTCGATAAACCATTATGTAAAAATGAGATAATTTTTAGTTTTGTGCTAATTTGCCTCAAGAATTATGATACATCATTTAGCAAAAGAAAATTCATTGGTAAAAGTATGGATGAATGAACTCCGTAATCCTGAAATACAACAGGATCGCCTGCGATTTCGCCGTAACCTAGAACGTATTGGTGAGGTTGCCGCTTATGAATTAAGCAAAAAGATGGATTTTGACGAAAAAGTAGTGACAACTCCTTTAGGCGAAAAAAAATCAGCCGTCATGACAAGCCAGCCGGTTATTACAACCATACTTCGTGCCGGCTTGCCCATGTTTGAAGGAGTTCTTAATTATTTTGACCGAGCCGATTGTTCATTCATTGCAGCCTACCGACAACATACTTCGGGCGATGCGTTTGAAATCAATCAACAATATGTTACTTGTCCTAGTTTAGATAATCGTGTTTTAATCATTGCGGATCCTATGTTAGCAACGGGCGCTTCATTAATTACTGCGCTAGATGAATTATGCAATTATGGCAAAGCCAAGGCCATACATATTGTTGCAGCTATTGCTTGTACAAGCGGTATTACTCATGTGCAGAGTAAGTATCCTAACATTACATTTTGGATTGGAGATATTGATGAAGAGCTTTCTGCCAAAGGTTATATCATCCCTGGCTTAGGTGATGCTGGCGACTTAGCTTATGGTAGTAAGATGCAGGATTAAGCCTGACCTGTGAGGTTTCAAAAACCTCACAGGTCTTTTGATTAAAAAATATTTAAATGGAAAAATACAAGTCTAATTTCGAAGCAGATAAATATTACCACGTCTTCAACAGAGCAGTAGGTGATGATAAATTGTTTCGTTCCGAAGAAAACTATAGATACTTCAAAGAAAAAATTTCTAAATACATCTTACCCATCGCAGATTGCTGGGCATACGCATTACTTCCTAATCACTTTCATTTTCTACTTAAAATAAAAGAAGAAAAAACATTAAAACATCAAGCTGCAATTTTGCAAAGCACAAAAGAAAATCATCACGAATTTATCTTACAACAGTTTTCCAATTTTCAAAATGCCTATGCCAAGGCATTTAATAAAATGTTTCAGCGCAAAGGAAGTTTATTTATCGAAAGAATAAATCGCATTGAACTTTCTAAAGACGATGATTTAGCGGCTACGATATTTTATATTCACAAAAACCCTGTCCATCATTTCGTTGCTTCTTCGCTTCAAGATTGGGTACATTGTTCTTATAAAGATTATTTAAATGGAAATAAATCTATTCTCGATTCGAAGTCTACTCTAAATTTTTTTGGTGGCAAAGATGCTTTCGTAACCTTTCATGAGCAGGAACTTTTAAAATAGTCCTTTTCCATTAAATTATACTTGTCCCTCTTTAAACCTGGGAGGTTTTAGAAACCTCACAGGTTACTCAAAAAGATATCAAACTCAACTGAAAGACTTGCTGTAATATCATCAGGAAATACTGGCAATACTCTATGCACTGCTTTCTTTTGAGATGCCCATGGGTCTTCTGTAATATGCGGGTCGCCCGCAAAATATATTTGAGAAACTAATTCCTTATGATCTTTAGCCCGTACCCTAAAGTGTATGTGAGACGGACGATATAATTTTCCATTTAAATATTTACCAGGTATTATAGTCTTAAATGAATAACTTCCGTCTTGACCAGTAATAGCTTTTGCACGGTGCAAATACTTATTACTATCATTATCATAATTTCCTTCGGTATCACAATGCCATACTTCTACTATTGCATTTTCTAACACAGTAGTACAATCGTTACCTAGTACTTTTCCTTTCAATGTTATTTCATTTCCTTTTATACCTTCAAAAAGCATATTACTTCTTTCAGGTGCACCTTCTCTATAAAAAGGTCCAAGAATATCGTTTGTTGTTTCACAGGTACTCATCCATTTTTTAGGTGATGCTTCTACAACATAACCCATTACCGACATGGAAAACGCTGCCAAAGCAGATTTTTTAAGGAATGATTTTCTATCCATGATTTAAAATTAGGTTTTTCCCTAACACAATAGCGGCAATGTTCTGTTAAGAAATAAGATAGTCCACTACTTTGTATAAAAAGTACAAGCTCTCGAAATCGTTTCTTTAATTGGCGTATACTTAAAACCAGGGAAAACATACAAGAATTTCCCATTCTGATAATTATATTTTGATTGTGCCGAGTGTGCCGTTTCTCTTGTAATAGTTTGTTCTTTACTAGAAAATAATTTCTTAAACTCATACCAACGCCATACCAAACTACTCATCCAAGGTTTAGCCAATTTAGTTGGTGGTTTTTTATTAAAGCCCTCTGCCATCCAAGTAAAAATGTCTTTATAAGCATGATTGCCTTCGCTAATAATAAAACCTTCGCCATATTGCGGTTGCTCTTTGAGTATAACCATTGCACGTACCACATCATTTACATCTACAAATGAAGTAATGCCTTTTGTATAAAAAGGGAAGCCATCGTGTATCGTTTTAAAAATGGTACAGCTTCCTTTGTTCCAATCTCCGTTGCCAAAAATCACACCCGGGTAGAGGATACTCACATTCAAACCTTCAGCCTCTCCTCTACGCACTTCCATCTCGGCTTTATACTTGCTTAGTGCGTATTGCGTATTGTCTTTACTTTCGGCCCACTCTGTATTTTCTGTAATTGGTTCTTGCTTGGCATTTCGGCCTAAGGCAGCGATTGAACTTAAATGAATAAGGTCGGAAACATTTTGATCCAACATCATATTCACCAAGTTGGCTGTTCCCTCCACATTTACTTTAAACAATTCTTCGCGGCGGCGACTATCAAAACTAACGGTAGCCGCACAATGAAAAACCGTTTCAACACCTTCTAATACTTCACACAGTTTATCAATATCAAATAAATCAGTTTGCACCCAATCTACTTGTTCATTTTCCTCTTGGGTTAAAAGCTTAGATATTTCGGTTCTATAAATAGCTCGAACATTATAACGCTTAGACAGTAATAATCTTATCAAATATGAACCAACAAATCCTGTACCGCCTGTTACTAAATTCATTTTTTGATTTGATGATATGTTGATTTGATAATTTGACGATTATTTACAAAAAATAAATAGTAGACCTTGAAAGTTTTGACATTTGACATTTGCACGATTGACATTTGTCTTTACTTAAACTGTTTCAAAAAACGAATATCATTTTCCGATAATAATCTGATGTCATTAATTCCATACATCAACATGGTCATTCTGTCTACTCCCATACCCCAAGCAAAACCTGAATACTTTTCAGGGTCAATGCCGGTATTTTTTAATACATTAGGATGCACCATACCACAACCTAATATCTCTACCCAACCCGTGTGCTTACATACATTGCAACCTTTACTGTCACAAATAAAACAACTCACATCCATCTCAGCGCTGGGCTCTGTAAATGGAAAATATGATGGACGGAAACGAACTTTTACATCCTTGCCAAACATTTGTTGTACAAAGTAATAAAGCGTTTGTTTTAAATCTGCGAAGCTTACGTTTTCATCAATGTACAAGCCTTCTAATTGATGGAAAAAACAATGCGCTCTTGCGCTAATTGTTTCATTACGATATACACGACCAGGAAATACTTGACGGATCGGCATCGTACCTTTTTCCATCGTTCGTATCTGCACACTTGATGTATGCGTACGTAACACCCAGTCGGGTGTTTTATTTATATAAAACGTATCCTGCATATCACGTGCTGGATGATGCTCTGGTAAATTTAATGCAGAGAAATTATGCCAATCATCTTCTATCTCTGGACCTTCAGCAACACTAAAACCTATACGTTCAAAAATGGAAATCATTTTATCCTGCACAATAGAAAGCGGGTGCCTTGCTCCTGTTTCATTGGGCAAAGGTGGCAATGTATTATCAATACCGCTTTCGCTAACACCTTCTTCCTTTGATTGAAACTGCTCTTGCAATTCATTAAACTTCCCTTCGGTATATTGTTTAATTTCATTGAGTAATAAGCCGGCTTCTTTCTTCTGCTCTTTGGCTACATTGCGCATTTCGCCCATTAAGCTTTTCAACTTTCCTTTAGTGCCTAAAAACTCAATGCGAAACTGCTCCAACTGCTCAGCATTTTTTACTGCTTGCCCTTCAATTTCTTTTTTTATCTTATCAATGCCTTCTTTCAGTGATTGCATTATACAAAGATAGCTGTGTTCGAATTAAAAAAGCCCTCAAAACGAGGGCTTCTAAAAATATTTTTATTTACTTAAAGCTTTAACTTAACTCATTCCAAGCCAAGATGCCGCCATGCAGATTTACGGTTTTTTGAAAACCCATTTGCTCTAAAATCATACAGGCTTGCATAGAACGCATACCGCTCTTACAATGTACAATTACTTCTTTATCTCTCCAGTCTGCAATTTCATCTATTTGAGCATTCATTATTTGACCTAATGGAATAAGCTTTGCTCCCATATTCATTGCTTCAAATTCTGCGGGTTCGCGTACATCCAAAATATACAAATCTTCACCGCTGTTTACTCTTGTTTTTAATTCTTGCGCTGTTATTGTTTCCATAGTTTATGCATTTCTATTTTATCGTTATTCAAAATAACTTTAACCAAGTATAAGCCTGTAGGCAAATGACTCACATCAATATTATTGGCATTTACTCCCGCATGCAGCTGCTTCCCATCAATGCTTAATATTTCGTAAGATTGAATACTAGCTACTCCATTAATTCTAACAATTTGGTCGGCTGGATTAGGAGAAATAGTTGTTGTATTTACTTTGGTAATATCATTAAGCTTGGTAGGAATAAAAGAATTACCAACAATCGGTCGCATCATAATACTACCTTGCACATTTGAATTAAACCACAAACCATTTACACTATAACTTAGTACATTAATATTGTTATCATTATTAGCATCTATGCCATAATATATACTATCACTACCAAAATTAGCAGGTTGTGTAATTCCAATATAATAATCACCTGCCGCTAAGGCCACTGGGCTATCAAAGGCGTAAGTTGTAAATTCATTTTTACCTGCAGGGTACTGCACTTTATATAAATCTTCTTGGTGTAAGATACCCACCACAGAATTATCATTTAGTGCATCGTACAATACAATCGAGAAAAATTTATCAGCCGCGCTAGGGACTTGGGGTGCAAAGTATACAGATAGGCCTTGAACGGTATCTGCTTGGTTTAGGGTAAACTTTACAGCCGTTCTTGCCGCTTGATTCAAAGCAGGATTTAAAAAATAAGCTAGCTCTGCCGAACCATCATCGTAGGCAAAATAATTATCAAAAATGATATCGTCAATCAAGGTATCATTTTGCTTTCTATCGGTTACGACAGGCGCGGTATAATAGTATGTATTTCTTATCGTAACAGCATCATTAGGACTAGGTGGTGTATATGTAATATTATAAGCAAGATTGGCAGCATTTGTTTCGGTGCGAGCTGTGATATTTAAGCTCCCCAAACTACTTGAACTTATGGGCGTACTTGAAAAAAATTCTGTCGCCTCGTGCTCAATAACAATTGTTTGTGGGGTATTATATAAGTTATTAATCCATACCTCTTGTTGTGCATTTAATTCATCAGCCGCATTAGTCAGGAAATGACGGTAAGGCATACTGTTGTAATTCTTAAGAAAATGTGTTGGAGGCTGACTAAAGGCAATATCATTATCTATTGAATCTGATTCGCTTCTAAATGCTTCTAATCGCACATAATCCAAGTTCCATACATCATCATTTAAATTCAAGGAAGTAAAATTGACAAACCTGAACTGAAAACTGTCATGAAAAAATTGCGGATCAGTGATTGGCAATAATATTTGTTCAAAAGATAAAAAATTAGTGCCTTGTCTATTCCAATAAGTTACCCAGTCATTATTCGCATTTCTCAAAAAAAGAAAAAAACTATCATCCGTTTCAGGAGCAAAACCCAAACCTTGCGGTTGCAAATAAAAACTGATATATAAACTATCTGCTGGTGAGAAAGCACTCAGATCAATGGTTTGAGCAGTTAAACTATCTCCAAAACCAGTGGCTCCAAAATTATCTGGTCTATAAGGTCTTCCATTGGCATTTAATCCATCAAATGTTGCAACGCCTTTAGTTGGAGGCATCACAGCCATGGTATTATTAATATACACTTGACTTTCTACCCACAAACTTGGATCTGGCTTATCGCTGTTATATGAAAAATCATCGACAAAAGGTAATGACGCTCTCTTTTTTAAAGTGTTATAATTAGCATTGACATCACCTTGATATGGATTGTACTTTAAGGGTACAAGCTGCTCCTGCGCCTTACTAGTAAGACCTATTGATAATAATAAAATGAGTAATTTAAGTTTCATTAATCGTATTGATCAGAGTAATCTTGCTCCACCGTTTCCTCTACTTTAGGCTTATTGGTAGCTTTAGGTTTCGGTTTCGGCTTGTCTTCTTTGTACATTTTTTTGCCTTGATTCTTTACAGCTCTTTTTTCTACAACTGGTTTTCTAGGCTTCTTATCAAAGTTATCATCTCCACCTTCCATTTGTGTAATATCATTGTCACTTATTACTGCTTTCTTTCGAGCATCAGCTAATCTTGTATTGGCTTTATCCAAGCGTTGTTGTATTACATCTGCCAAGCTATCATCTAAGTCTTGAAACTTGAGTGAGCCAGGAGCATTTTGCCTTAGTACTTGCGGAGATGGATTTTGCATAATATGCACATCTATCATATCTCCACCACGTATGGCCATAGGAAGGTCCAATTCATTTAAGGCTTCAGGAAACTGCTTGTATACTATTGCATTCATAGTGTCTGTTATTTCACCTTCCCAAAGTATCGCATCGAACAGACCAGCTGCTTTAATAATTTCTTTAGCTTCTCTCCATGTTTGACCAATCAAGTTTGGAACATCTACTTCATAATCCGCAAGTCCTTCGCCTACTACTAGGTCAATGCGACTGCCAAAAGGAACCATATCTCCTGAAGCTACTTTTTTACCATTGACCAATTGCTCTAATACAGCTCCTGCTGCAATATCTGGTCTATAGATAGTGTCTCCAATGACAAAGCGATAGCTCTTTAAGATTAATAAGGCATTTCTAAAACTTTTACTTACCAAATCAGGCATAGCGACCTTAGGCGCATTCTGCCTATTGACTAAAAGGAATATTGTTCTACCAACCTTTACTCGGCTGCCAGCAGCTGGCTCCTGTTGTAGTACCTCTAATGGGTCAATATAAGATTTGTAGGTTGAGTCAATCTCAATTTCAAAATCCATATCATCCAATTGCTTTATTACCTCTTTTAAATTTTTATTGGTAACCTTAGGCACTTCAACTTCTTGCCCATGATTGGTTATACCATTAAGAGAATTGAAAAAAAGGAATATTAAACCTGACACTAATAAAAGGGCAAGTAATAGATTAAGTATGAGTGATCGTTTTAGCATAAGAGCGAGCGCAATATAATTATTTTATAAAGATTCATTAATTATCGTATCATAGAATTGTGCTAAAGTAAGACCCGCAGCTCTAACTTGCTGAGGTACAATACTATTTTCACTTTGGCCGGGCATCGTATTAACTTCTAAAAAGTAAATTTTATCCTTATCCTCATCATAGATGTAATCAAACCGTACAATGCCTTTACAATATAATTTATGGTACAAATGCTTGGATAAAACATCTATTCGATCTGATAAGGCAGCGGGAATATTGGCTGGCGTTACTTCATTTGTCATACCAGGCGTATATTTTGCCTCATAATCAAAGAACTCTTTGCTGCTAATGATTTCTGTTATAGGCAGGGTTTTTATTTCACCCTGTTCAATATAAACACCCATTGTCAATTCGCGCCCTGCGATAAACTCTTCAGCCATCACTTGAGGATCTACTTCAAATGCTTTTTGCACCGCATTCATTAACTCAGCTTCTTCCTTTATTTTAAATGTTGCTAAGCTACTCCCACCTTCTGCGGGCTTAACAAACACAGGCAGCTCTACCTCGGCTAGGATGTCTTGAGCGGTATATTGTTTATGCTTGTATAAATGCATAGATTTAGCAACATATACATCGGGTGAACCTTCGACTACCTTATTGCAAAATACTTTATTAAAACTCAATGCCGAAACAACCATATTACAAGAAGTATAAGGCACTTGAACCATGTCAAGGTAAGCTTGTAGCTTGCCATCCTCTCCAGGCGTTCCATGGATACCAATAAATACTAAGTCAAAATTAATTTTAACGCCATCAATCGTTAGTGAGAAATCATTTTTATCAATTTCTACTCCAGACTTTTCGTCCTTCCAATGATTGATATCAATAAGTATCTTGTATACATTATACTTTTCAGCACTGATATTATTGCTAATCGTATTAGCACTTTGAATTGAAATATCATATTCGCCAGAATAACCACCAGCTACAACTGCAATGTTTTTTTTCATTTCTCGAGTTAGAGGTGACAAAACTAATAGATTTCCACAGCAAGTAATCTTCCTTTTAGGATAATTTTAGTAAAAAAGTGGAAGGCGCATTCTCATTTAGCCCACGTATCCAATTACCTTTGGAAAGAATGTCTGATATTGTAAATAAAGTAGCCAATAGTAGCTTAATTACCATCAATCTAGAAAGTTACTTGCCTAAAGACCTTGTTGCCTTTGATTTAAAGCCATTTCTTTTTATGGAAATGATTTTAAAAGAAAAAGATTATCGCCAAGCGTTAAAAGAACATGATTGGTCCATTTATAAAAATAAAACAGCCTATCTCTTTTGCTCAGTAGATGCTATTATACCACATTGGGCTTATATGCTAGCAAGCATTTACTTGGATGAAGTAAATGCTCAAGTACATTTTGGCACGGAGAAAGAGATTACAGACAAACTATTTATTCAAAATATTGAGGCCATAGATGCCCAAGACTTTGCCAATATGCGCTTAGTCATTAAAGGTTGCGGCGATGAGCAAATTGGTACGAACGCTTATGTGGCCATAACCCAAAAACTAAAGCCTATTGCTAAGAGCATTATGTACGGCGAGCCATGCAGTACGGTACCCATTTACAAACAAAAAAAACAAGCCTAAAATAACCCAACAAAATAAAATTCATGAAGAAGCAACTATTATTAGCAGCTACTGCCATCTTATTCCTTACTACTACCGCCGTAGCACAACAATACATTGATCCAGATAATGGAAGCAATGGAAGCCTAAGGGCAAGACACCAACCTTTAACCATTACAGCACCAGATGTTCCTAAAACATATACATTATTTGGCGAGCGAGTACCATTAGAACAATGGGATGTACGTGAGCGTTTTGACAGAGAGCTTCTGTACAACTCTTATATGCAAGGGAGTACAACTTATATTATAAAGCATACAGGACGCTATATGCCTATGATAGAAAGAATACTAAAAGAAAAAGGCATTCCCGACGATATGAAATACTTGTGTGTGGCGGAGAGTGCATTACGCAACCAACGCTCGCGTGTAGGTGCAGCAGGTTTCTGGCAGTTTATGAAAAAAACCGCACCGAGCTATGGTCTGTATGTAGATGATGAAGTAGATGAGCGCTACAACCCAGTAAAATCAACTTATGCAGCTTGTAAATATTTGCGCCAAGCCTATAACAAATTTGGCAACTGGACAGCTGCAGCTGCAAGTTATAACTGCGGCATGGGTGGCTACAATGGCAATTGTACGCGCCAAGGCACCAAAAACTATTACAATTTATTCCTTCACAGTGAAACGATGCGCTACATATTTAGAATTATGGCGTTAAAATATATTCTTGAAAATCAAAAAGCCTTAGGTTATAATATTACAGCTGAAGATATATACAGACCACATAGCACACGCACCGTAACCATAACTGCTGGCATTGGTGATATTGCTACTTGGGCGCGATCTAAAGGGACAAATTACAAAACCGTAAAATTTCTAAACCCTTGGATGCGCAACCGCAGTTTGTACAATAAAAAAGGTAGAACATACCGAGTTTTATTGCCACGCAATTAATAATCATTATTTATTGGTCTATCAAGAAAGTGTACACTTCTTTAGGACCATGCACACCAACAACCAATGTTTTCTCTATATCAGTAGTCCTGCTTGGACCTGCTGTTAAGCTTATAAGCGAGGGCAAATTATTATTATACTTTGCCTTAAGCTTGTCAAAACCATCTTGCCAATCCCATACTAGTTGATTCGTGTATGCCACAACAATATGTATTGGAGCATATACTGGTAGTTGGCGACCATAATCTTGTGCACTGCTTACAATAATAGAACCGGTCCTTGCCACTAAACTCTCGCATATACTCATACCAGCATTTACTGTATTAAGGTCCGCACTTTCTTTTATAAAGTCAAGATTAGAAGACCCGCACATAGTAAGCAGGGATTTATCCAGTACTGATATACCTTTCCAAGAAAGCGTATCCGCCAATATTTGTAATTGTTCTAGAAATTCTTCTTTATCGGCACAATAAACGAACTTACCACCGAGATCAGAAAAGGCCTTGGCAAAGTGTTCCTCTAAGGATACGTCTTGACCTTTTAAGATGTTAGTATTATTTAATTTTTCAACTTCAGGGTAAGGGATGGGCACTTCATTTTCATTCAATGCTTTTCTAATCTTGAATAAGATTTTTTCCTTGGCCTTGGAGCTTTTCATACTACATTTAAATATTCTTATTCGGCCTCCTTGTTATTATCTTCAAGCTCGTTGGTTGTTTCGGCAATTAAGTCAGGAGTTACTGCTGGCAAGTCGTAAGGTCGTTCTCCTATCAATCGAATTAAATCATCTTTATAAAGGACCTCTTTTTCTAACAATTGCTCTGCAATTATTTTTACAGCTTCTTTTTTATCACTTAATAGAGCTTTTACACGCTCATAAGCAACCTCAATCAATTTACGTACCTCGTCATCAATCATCTGACCAGTTTTTTCACTATATGGTTTTTGAAATCCATTTTCATTTTGTGGATCATAGAAGGATACGTTACCAACTTTATCGTTCATGCCATACACACTTACCATGGCGTATGCCATTTTTGTAACTTGTTGTAAATCACTTAAGGCTCCAGTAGATATTTTTCCAAAAACGAGTTCTTCAACTGCTCGACCTCCTAAAGTCATGCATAAATCGTCCTCTAACTCTTCTTTAAGCGTTAGGTATTTTTCTTTAGGCAAATATTGAGCGTAACCCAATGCAGCCTCACCACGAGGTACAATAGTTACTTTGACCAAAGGATGTGCATGCTCTAAGAACCAACCCGAAACAGCATGACCTGCTTCGTGATATGCTATTACCTTTTTCTCTTCTGGCAATATTATTTTACTTTTCTTTTCAATACCTCCAATGACACGATCAATAGCATCATTAAAATCTTGTAAGTCAATCTCAGATTTCCCATTACGTGCAGCAATTAAAGCAGCCTCATTACATATGTTAGCAATATCCGCACCGGCAAAACCTGGCGTTTGTGCTGCTAGCTTATGTGTATTTAAATCTTTAGAGACTTTTTTATTCCCTAAGTGTACTTTAAAAATATCCTCACGACCTTTTAAATCAGGAATACCAATTGTTATTTGTCTATCAAAACGACCAGGACGCAATAGAGCAGTGTCCAATACATCCGGTCTATTCGTAGCGGCTAGTACGATAATACCGCTGTCGCCACTAAAGCCATCCATTTCTACTAAGAGTTGATTAAGCGTATTCTCCCGCTCATCGTTACTCATCATTTGGTTCTTACCTCTTGCACGACCAATGGCATCAATCTCATCAATAAAGATGATACATGGCGCTTTCTCACGAGCTTGCTTAAACAAGTCACGCACACGGCTAGCACCTACTCCAACAAACATTTCTACAAAGTCACTACCACTTAAACTAAAGAACGGTACTTGCGCCTCTCCAGCCATTGCTTTGGCTAATAATGTCTTACCCGTTCCTGGAGGTCCAACCAATAGACTTCCCTTTGGTATTTTACCACCGAGCGCGGTGTACTTCTTGGGATGTTTTAAGAAGTCTACTACTTCCATTACTTCCACTTTAGCTTCATCAAGACCAGCTACATCGTTAAACGTAACATTTACCTTTGTTCCTTTTTCAAAAAGTGTTGCCTTAGATTTCCCAATATTAAACAGACCACCAGCACCTCCTGCACCGCCAGCTCCGCCACCCATCTTGCGCATAAGTAGCACCCATATTCCTACTAATAATAATAGTGGTAACAACATAGACATTAAGTTATTTAAGAACCCGCCTTTGTTATTGTCATATGTTATTTCCGCTTGCTTTACTGTTGGGTATTTTTCTACAGCCTTAGCCATATCACTTTTAAATTGTTCAATATCTCCAATTGAAAAAGAAAATTGTCCACCTTTTACATTCTGCTTTACCTTCTTGAGTAGTACAGCATTCTTAGGCAACTCCAAGCTGTCTTTGAATAAAGAAACTTGAACGATATGCTTGTTCTCAACGTGTAGTTTCTCAACTAAACCTTTGGCATATAATTCTTGTTCAAATTTTTGAAATGAAATCTCACGACCTTCAGTCATAAATCCTCCACCAATAAACCAGACGCCTATCATGGCAATAAGAAAACCGCCATAAATCCAACTCATGTTGAACTTAGGACCTTTGGGAGGTAATTTGGGTTTGATATTTTTGTCTCCTTTTGGAGTGTTGTTTTGCTCTTGTTCCATCAAATTTCGAAAGGTGGTAAATTTAGTTCAAATTAGTGTTCTTTTTTGTTAGCATCGTGCCAAAGTTCTTCTAGGTTATAGAACTTCCTTGTTTCAGGCATCATGCAGTGTATGACAACGTCCACATAATCAAGCACAATCCAATGGTCTCCTTTTTTACCATCTACTCGGTATGGCTTCTGCTCACATTCTATTCTTACTTGTTCTTCAGTATAATCAATGATTGTATTGAGCTGAATGATATTAGTCGCTTCGCAAAAGATAAAAAAATCTGCTACGGACTCATGTACATTTTTTAAATCTAGTGATACAATGCCTTCGCCTTTTTTTTCTTTAATACTCTCAATAATCGTTTTAAGAAGTGGACTGGATAAAGTTAGTGTTGCATTTTCGCTTGTAGTAACCGGTGTTGTTTTCAAATACTATTGTTTTTTTATTTACTTTTAAGATTGCCTTAAACAATTACAAAGTTACTATAAAGAATTAAATGAATAAGCAAGTTAAGATTGGAGAGGAAATAATTGATTTGCGAGAAATTGATAGCACCAATAATTATGCTATGCGCCTAATAAACCAAGGTATAGCCTCGCATGGCTTAATTGTAAAGGCTGATTACCAAACCAATGGCAAGGGCCAACATGGCAATATATGGACTAGTGAACAAGGCAAAAATCTATTGCTTAGTGTAATACTCGATACACAAGAATTCCCATTGGAAGATCAGTTTATTCTAAATGCCTGCTTCTGTAATGCGGTAGCTTCATTACTTATGGAGCACTATGAAATCAAAGATGTACGCATTAAGTGGCCCAATGATGTATTCGTAGGCAATCGAAAAATTGCTGGTTTATTAATGGAGAATGTACTGCGTGGCAGTGTATGGCAATATGCAATTGTTGGGATAGGTATCAATATCAATCAGGTTCAGTTTCCTCTTCTAAACAGAACAACCTCACTAAAACTACTTTTAAATAAAGAACAAAGTTTAAAACAAAGCGAGCGTTACCTCGTAAAAGCTATGAATGCAAACTATGCCGCATTCCTTAAAGATCCAGAGGGTATTTTCAATGAATACCAACAAATGCTCATTGGCTATGATGAAAAAATTTCATTCAAGAAAAAAGGTGAAGTATTTACAGCATCTGTTGTTGGTGTTTCAAAAAGCGGTGAGCTACAATTGCTCTTTGACGGTTCTGTTAAAAAATTCCGACACAAGGAAATTGAACTCATTCTTGATTAATATTTCATATATTTAGTTTCATAAACTCTATAAACTATGTTAGAACAACTCTTTTCTTTGATCCAACAAGAAGGTCAAAATGATATTATAAACAATAACAATATCCCAAATGCTCAAAATAAGCAAGCAGTTGGTATCGCTACAGAATCAGTATATAGCGGCTTACAAAATGTACTCGCAAGCGGTGGCTTAGATCAAGTAATGGGTCTATTCTCTGGTAATGCAGCAGTCAATGAAAGCAATCCTGTTGTTGGCGGGATTATGAACCAATTTGTAAGTAGTATTATGGATAAATTAGGTATTGAATCTAGTGCTGCCAAGAACATTGCCATGAGTCTTATTCCCATGGTACTGGGCAAGTTGGTCAATAATACCAATGATGCGAATAACAATCAATTTGATATAAATAATATCCTGGGCACTCTTATTGGTGGCAATACTAATCAAGGCGGCGGAGTACAACTACCAAATAGAAATCAATCCATAGACTTTAGCGGTTTATTAAGTAAGGTAAGCCAAGGAGGCGGCATGGATATAGACGGCGACGGAGATGTAGATATGCAAGATATTATGGCAGCCGTGTCGGGTGCAGCAGGTAGCATGCAACAGAACCAGCAACAACAGAGTGGTGGAGGCATTATGGATTTGCTAGGAGGTCTTATGCAATAAGTTCAATTCTATTCTTTTATTATTGATGAAAAAACTAGTTCTCTTAATATTACTATGTCTGGGATGCAACTTAAATGCTTGGTCTCAAAAAAAATATCAGTATAAGAAAAGAACACCAGAAGAAAAGGCTCGATATTTTACAAAAAAGATGGTAGACAGCCTCACTGTATCTGAAGCACAAGAAGACTCGCTTTATGAAATGAATATTGTCGTCAGTCAAAAATTTGATTCGCTCAAGTTAGTGGTAGACCAATTAAGTAAGAAGGAACGGTCAGCGGCCTATCGGAGCATCTATCAATACAGAGATAGTTGCATGAAAAGTATAATTCCAATAAAAGAATTTCTAAAATTTCAAGATATAGAACGGGAACGCTGGGAACGCAAGAAAAAAAGACAACAAGAAAACGAGTAATTTTTAATTACTCGTTTTTAAGTAATGCTCTAATGCCGCAACCATCGAAGGCATATTCGGTTTTGGGGCTTCAATATCTAATCTTAAACCAGCTTCTTCAGCTGCAGCCTTGGTTTTTGGACCAAATGTGGCAACAACAGTTTTACCTTGTTTGTATTTAGGATTATTTTCGAATAAAGATTTTACACCACTCGGGCTAAAGAATACTAACAAATCATGGTTCTTATTAATAATATCCTCACATTGGTTGCACACTGTTCTGTACAATACTGACTCGCGATATTCAATCTCATTTTCTTCAAAAACAGATGTCACTTTTGCATGGATTAAATCATTAACCGGAACGATAAACTTCTCGCTTTTCTTAGCGTTATGCTTTAATATCACTTCAAGCATACTATCTACCCCACCTTCACCAAAAAATATCTTACGCTTACGATATACAATGAACTTTTGTAGGTAAAGCGCAACAGCTTCTGATATACAGTAATACTTCATATCACCATTTACCTTTACTTTAAGCTCCTCGCATAATCTAAAGAAATGATCAATAGCATTACGACTTGTAAATATTATAGCCGTTTGATTCTGTACATCAACCTTTTGCTTACGAAACTCTTTAGAAGTAACACCTTCAACAATAATGAAAGGATAGAAATCTAACTTTACGTTATACTTTTTTTCTAAATTGAAATAGGGACTTTTAGGAGAGCTTGGCTCAGGCTGAGAGATTAAAATAGTTTCAATTCTGGCGGGTGCACTTTTTTTGGGAGCTGCTTCTTTCTTAACGGCACCTTTCTTTGCATCAGCACTTTTTGCTTTCGTGCTTTTTTTAGTTATCGTCTTCTTCGCACCTTTCGATTTTGTAGCTACTTTCCCCATAGAATTCAATTAATAAAAATATTTTAAGCGAAATTATTCAACAAATAGCGACCTAAAACTGCTATAGGTATAATTTCGAACGCACAAAGATAGAGCAAAAAATGAATTAGACGTACGTTTGGCAATTGTTTTAAATAGGCAAAATTATATATATACCTGACTATCAGAGAGATAGCTAATGTTATTATCCCTAGTATAAGTATAAAAGTGGCGCCTTTTTCTAAACAAAGCAATAATAAACCACATATTGGGAGCAATATTATACCCACAATCTGGTTGGCAAAATTCAAATAATGAAATAATCCTTTAATCCCTTTCTTAAAATTAAAGATCCAGGATAAAGCACGAACAATTATAAATTTAAAAAGAAATGTGGCTGTAATTAGGCTAATTCCCAAACCAATATCTTTGCAACTATTAGTACAAAGTGGCATTCCTTGGAAGTAATATATAATTTTTACGACTACGTAACCAGCTGTTAAAAAGTAAATAATCGTAAATAGGACCTTGGGTGCATTATTACTCTGTAATTGATGTATAGCCGATTGATTAACCATTTGCCCTCGATTATACAATTTAAATAACCCACTTATATATTTCGGATAAAAGAAGCGTAATAAACCAAAAAGTAAAAATATTAGTAAGAATAATAAAAACAGATCTGTCTTGTTCTGATCAGCTCTTACATCAGCAATTTTCAATCCTAGATCTTGGGCAATTGTAGTGGATACAGGCGACGGTTGGTCTAATATACTGTCATGGAACGTTACACTATCCTTGCTAGCACGTACTTGTCCACTTTGAGCATGTACACTCCAAGAGAAGAGAGATAACCACAAAATCATTAAGAATTGCCTCACCTAGCAAAAGTAAGCCGTATTAAATTCACACTTATGTGATTAACTAAACTTATTCATTTCATCATTAAAAAATATATTTACCGTTCTGATTTATGGCAACAAATAAAACTTTTGAGCAAGGCGATTCTCCGCAAAACCACGTAAAGGAAATGTACAAGAATTGGTTCTTGGATTATGCGAGTTATGTAATCCTTGAGCGCGCAGTACCTTATGGTGTAGATGGTCTGAAACCGGTACAGCGTAGAATATTACATGCGCTTAAAGAAATGGACGATGGTCGTTTTAATAAAGTAGCCAATGTAATAGGTCAAAGTATGCAGTATCACCCGCATGGAGATGCTAGTATTGGAGATGCTATTATTAACCTTGGACAGAAAAACTTATTAATAGAAACACAAGGTAACTGGGGTGATGTGCGCACAGGGGATAGCGCTGCAGCACCAAGATATATTGAAGCACGCTTATCTAAGTTTGCTCTAGACGTTGCTTTCAATCCCAAAACTACGGAGTGGCAATTGAGTTATGATGGGCGCAAGAACGAGCCAGTGAGCTTGCCTATGAAATTTCCATTACTATTAGCACAAGGCGCTGAGGGAATTGCCGTTGGTCTTTCTACAAAAATTCTTCCTCATAACTTTATTGAATTAATACAAGCTTCAATAAAACACTTGCAGGGTAAGCGATTTAAACTATTACCTGACTTCTTAACAGGAGGCATGATGGACCCAGAAAATTATAATGACGGGCAGCGCGGAGGAAAAATTAAAGTTCGTGCACACATTGAGAAAAAGGATAATAAAACCTTACTCATTAAAGATGTACCATATGGCACAACCACCAACTCACTCATTGATAGTATTGTAAAAGCTAATGATAATAATAAACTCAAAGTAAAAAAAGTAACAGACAATACAGCAGCCGATGTTGAGATTGAAGTGCAATTGGCCAGCGGCGTAACCGCTGATCAAACGATTGATGCACTCTATGCATTTACCAATTGCCAGGTGTCTATATCGCCTAACATTTGTGTCATTATTGATGAGAAGCCAGTATTTACCAACGCAACGGAACTCTTAAAAATAAATACGGAAAATACTAAGTCACTACTAACACAAGAGCTAAAAATAAAACTTTCAGAACTTGAAAATAAATGGCACTATACTTCCTTAGAGAAAATATTCTTTGAAGAAAAAATATATAAAGAGCTTGAGAAAAAACATAAAGATTGGGAAACCGTTCTGACCGCCATTGAAAAAGCATTTGAACCATTTGAGAAAAAACTAAAAAGAGAAGTAACACGAGAAGATGTGGTTAAACTAACTGAAAAACCAGTTAGAAGAATTTATAAATTAGATATCGACGATTTAATTAATCAAATTAAAAAGTTGGAGGACGAGATTAAAGAAACAAAAAAGAACCTCAAAAATATTAATGACTACTCTATAGCCTACTATCAAAATTTGTTAGACAAATACGGCAAAGGGCGCGAACGTAAAACTGAAATAAAATCATTTGAAACAATTAAGGTAAAAGCCATTGCGATTGCCAATACTAAAATATACATGAACCGTACCGAAGGATTTATTGGTAGCGGTTTAAAGAAAGAAGAGTACTTATTTGATTGTGCCGATGTAGATGACCTCATTGTATTTACCAATGAAGGTATCATGAAAGTGGTAAAAGTGCAGGACAAAGTATTTATTGGCAAAAATATAATCCATGCCGCCATTTGGAAAAAAGGCGATGAGCGCACGACCTATAATATGATGTATGTTGATGGTGGCTCAGGCAAATCATATGCTAAGCGCTTTAATGTAAAGAGCATTACTCGCGAGAAAGAATACGACTTGACCAAAGGGAATCCTAAAAGCAAGGTGCATTACTTTACTTCTAACCCAGGTGGTGAAAGCGAAACAGTGCAGGTTAATTTAAGCAGTGCTGCCAACGCGCGCATTAAGAAATTCGAATACGACTTTGCTGACATTGCCATTAAAGGTCGCAGCAGCCAGGGTAATCAAGTAACACGATACGGCATTCGCTCGGTTAAGCAATTAGAAGTGGGTAGTTCAGATTTAGCCGGTCAAAAATTCTGGTACGATGATACGCATGGTCGTTTAAACATGGACGAAAATGGTATATACCTAGGAGAGTTTGGCGATGGAGATTTAGTATTATCATTTTACATTGATGGCACATACGCCTTACACAATACCGATATGACCACGCGCTTTGATAATGAAAATTTGATACGCGTAGAAAAGTTCAATCCTAAATCGGTTATTGCAGCAGTATACTTTGACGGTGATAAGAAGCAATATATGGCTAAGCGCTTTCAGATAGAAACGCAGACACTTAACACACCTTTCTTATTTATTAAAGAAGGTTCAAAAAATAGATTAGAGTGGGTAACTTCCGTAAAGCATCCAGTGGTTATGCTCAAAACGGGCAAGAAAAAATACTTGCCTTCTGAAAAAGAAATAGACTTAGTAGAATTTATAGAAGTAAAAGGCTGGAAAGCGATAGGAAACAAATTGTGCGACAACGATCTATTAGAAATCTCCTTATTAGTAAAAGAAGAAGAAGAAGAAAAGAAAGAAGAGGGAAACGGCGAATTATTTGATTAGAAAGCTCTTGTAATTCCTAGGATAAATAAGGCGTTATAGTTTTTCAGATTCGAACTCTTGGTTATGCCTAACAATCCATGATTATATCTCAACTCTCCTGAGATGATATGTTTTTTATTCAATGCTTTTTTATAACCCACACCAATGGAAGCATTAATATCTACAATCCTTGAGATGTTGGTGTATACACTTCTAATAGGATCACTATTAGGTACTCGCAGCACCTCAACGTCTCTGATAGAAAAACCAAAACTTGGACCGCAGTTAATAAAGAAATTTCTATTTTTCGTTAAATGAAAACGTAGCATTAAAGGAAATACTAAATAACTTTTATCCAAAGTACTAGAAAACTCAACAATAGGAATAGCATTAGAATCCGTATAGGTACCAGTAATTTTATTGCCTTTTCGTTCAAACAAAAGCCCAGAAAATAAAGAGATACGATCATTAAAATGCTTTTGAACACTCATACCAATGCTGTAACTACCTATAGGATTTGCCTTAAAAGGCCAAGTACCACTTCTTAAATTAGCTATACCATAACCACCCGAAAATCCTACTTCCCAATGACCATCTTGAGCAGTGACATTCAAGGCAAAAAGTAAGACTACGGCAAAACTAATTATCTTTTTCATAGAAGGCATTTTCTCAAATATAAGGATTAGCAGTAACTTTATAATATGCCACTTCTTTTTATCATTCCCTTTATTGCGGGTATTATTGCGCTAGCCGTTGGGTATTTCCTCAAAAAAAACCCGCCAAGAGAGCGCAACCATATGATTGGTTACAGATCAACCGCTTCGCGCAAATCGCCCGAAAGTTGGAACATGGCGCAAGAAATGTGTGGCACTATACTATTTAACCAAGGCATTATAATGCTTGGTCTTGCCTTTCTATTTGCCCTCGCTGTGCGCTTCATTTCCATGGGCGATTTTTTACAATTAATCCTGTCCTTAGTCATCCTTTTTGGTATGTTAATTTTTCTTTTTGCTAAGATTGAAATAGCCCTTGCTCGATATTTTGATTAAAAAATATGTAGTAATTTTAGGGCATGAATGGGGCGCAAAAATTTATGCTTAAGCAAATGCTTTGGAGTGCACTACCTCTAATTATTGGTATCATACTTATGATAGGTATTGAATATTATTTTGCCATAACGAATGATGAGCCTTTTGGCTGGGAGTCTATTCCTTTCTTTTTTACAGCTTTCATTCCGTTTCAAATATTTATGCACTTACGCGCGCAGCATAAAATTAAAAAAATGGGCATTGATATGGGTAACCCTATAAATCAAAAAGGAACGCTTACGAAGACATTAGAAATAAATCTTAGCCAAGAAAATATTATTGATTGCCTAAATAAACATAGTTGGAAGTTCAAAATTGCACAGCAAGAAGAAAAAGCAAATGGCGTTTTGCTTTACATGAAATACTATCTATTAAGTTCTTCAGAAAAATTAGAAATTTTTATTCTTCCAAAAAATAATAATACCTCAGAGGTAAGTATAACTTCTGGTTCGCGCAGGGTCCCTTTTAAGTTTGTGAACCATGCCATTATGTGGGAAGAAGCAACAAAACGTATTCAATATTTTATAGATATACTTTCTAAATATCAAAATCCCCGCCCGATTCAAAACCAAGCTAAACCCGCTTATTAATTATATGAAACACACATTTCGCTTTATCTTAATAGAGCTTTTTAAAACTTTACTACCTATTTTTTTCTTGGCAATCTTCTATTTTTCCATTGGGGTCAAAGATTTTTTAAGTCGCGGATTTATCCCTCTTTATATTATCATAGCTATAAATATTGGAGTAGTGTTATATAATCTGTATCGATTAAGAAGGCTTGGCATAGATATGACAAATGCTCAAAACCTTACAGGTAGTATTACTCATAATATGCAGGTTCCTCTGACATCAGAAGAAATTAATAAATTAATAAAACAAGATAACTGGAAATTTAAATTAAAGACAGAAAGTGAGCAAGCAGGTGTCAGTCAACTAGTTTTATCACACGGAACAAGTGCTAATTATCAAAAAATTGAGATCGCCATTTCTAATAATAATGCGGGCAGTAATATTACTTTGACTACAAGTTATTATAGCAAGTTATTTTTCTGGTTGGCTAAAACAAGTTTTTGGGGACTTGCGGTTCGTAATATTGATTACTTTCAAGAAATGTTGGATAAGCGTATTAATGCTAGCTAAATTTTCCCACAGCAAAAAAGATAATCCAACATACTCAAGTTTTTTGTAAATCCATTGCGATCGCTAAAGGGTTGTATATATTCTGCCTGTGCTGTTGTTTCTCTTTCCTTTGGCAAAAACTGCATTCGAAAGTCATGGTCATAATCTATTCTATAACTTTCAGAGAGCTTCACTTCTTTTTTAACTCGTAGTATCTTATCTATTAAGGCCAGACTTGCTAAGTTGGCATCCATCAAGTAATCAAATTTAGTTTTGAAAAAAGGGTAAATATCATCTTCAAAATATTCGAAATAAGGCGAGCGGCGGTAGCAAGTTGCAATCGTTTTCCAATGTAACAGTTGCCAGTCTTCCTCATTGCATACTTTAAGATCTTTCATTACAATACGCTGGTTACGCCCTCCTTGCAGCGGCACACTCAAGCATATAGTGCCATTAGGACCAGCCACATAGGCACGATTACGGTAGGATGTACGCACAAAATGCTCATACTGCTCAATAATTACTTGATCGTGCTTTTTATACTCTATATACCACGGAATTGTTGGAAAAAATTCACATTCCATTACCACACTACCCTCTTGCATAATCTTATTTTTGTTCAAGTGAAAATAAAGGTACTGCTCATATTATTTCTTTTTACTTCTCTGCTCTCATTTGGTCAGAAAAGCAAAAAAGTATTTACGGCTAAGGTTATAAAAGATTTACCTCAAGGTAGCTTACCATTTTATGATACTGACGAAAGCTTTGTAGATGTTCTAGTAAGTTTTAAAAAAGATATAGACACCTCAAAACACAAGCTAGTATACGGCATGCAAGAAAAAAGCAACTTGCCCAATAAGCCAGATATTTACTTTGGTTTACTATCATCATTTCCATACCCTCAAGCACAGGTAAGAATACCTATTAATGACACCTTTTTGCGCAGTGGCAACTACTCCATTAATTTTAGACTGTACAATCTAGATGAAGAGTTAGTATCAGAGGAAAAAGTAGTGTTTCAAACGCTACGCAAAAAGAACAGTTATTTTAAACGCCAAGAGTTAGTGCAAGACAGCTTGTATGACAATCCCTTGAACATTGATATTTCTAAAACCTTTGTGGCAAAGTATGATTTTGAACGCTTACGCAAAAATATCTTAGCACTCAATCCAATATGCAATAAGACGCAGGCTGGAGCCATGCAGCAGCTCATGCGCGATCAAAACATTGAATACTTGCAGCGGTTCTTCTTTAATTTCTGGAAGGAAAAAAATCCATTACACCCCGAGGAAGAATGGAAAGCCTATGCTGAGAAGTTAAACTATGTGGCAAAAAAATATGGCAGCGGAGCCTACCCAGGCTATAAGACAGATAGAGGTCGAGTATACTTACAATATGGACCACCGAACCGCTCAATTAATGCAAGTAATGAACGTGGTACACGACCTTATGAAGTATGGTTTTACTCCAATATTAGTAACTATACCAATGTATCCATCCTGTTTGTACAAGTAAGTGCACGTGCCAATGATCGCGTAATCTTACATGCTTCAAACCCTAACTTTTATAACAACCCTAATTGGCAACAACAACTATTCACAGACCCAGACGAGATTGGGAATATGGTAGGACATAAACTTTATGATTTTTTCAAACAATAAATATCTCCTCATACTATGCTTTACAGCATTAACCTTATGCACCATGAGCTGCAATGGTGTAAAGGATATTGAATACATTGGAATAAAAGAAACTAAACTAGAATCAATTGGGCTGCAAAAAGGTGTAATTAAAACTGTTATGCGTTATTACAACCCCAATAAATTTGGACTAGATATTAAAGAAACGAACTTAGAAGTGTATGCCAATGACAACTTTCTTGGCACAGCCGAAAATGCCGAACGCTATGCCGTTCCAAAAAAAGATACCTTTGATTTTCCAATATATGTACATTTTAATCCTATTAAAATGCTGAGCTTGGTAGCATCAAATGCCGGCACAAAAAAAGTGAGCTTACATGTAAAAGGTACTGCCAAGATTGGCAAGCAAGGCGTATTTGTGCGTGTGCCCATTGATGTAACAGAAGAGGTTATGCTCAGAAAATAGTCATTTTATACATTCATTAATACGTTTCTTCTCTTTTCTTCGTTAGAGAGTTTTACTTTTAAGAAGTAATAGTCTAATACATACCTCTATGAATAAACTAATAACACTCATTATATTAGTTGGCTGTAGCCTAACATCCAATGCCTCTCACCTACTTGGCGGCTCTATGACGGCCGAGCATTTGGGAGGTGACACTTACAGAATTACGGCAACCATGTACAGAGATTGCCGCTTACCTAACCAGGGTGGGGGCAACCCAGCTGCAATCAATGCAGATAATCCAATGTTCATTTCCATATTTGATATGGCAGGCAACTTTATTGAATTTGATTCGATCAGTTCTTTTAACTCAACCATTATACCTGCTTATTCAATTGAGGGGTGCGGTATTAACTCAGAGACAGAATGTATCAATAAAATAGAATTTACATTTAATAAATTGTTGCCCAATAATAGCTCTGGCGGTTATCAAATTGTAAGCCAGCGATGCTGTTGGGCTGCTAACTTTTCCAACTTTGCCAATCCTGGCAGTTCGGGTCAAAGCTTAATTTGTGACATTAATACACAAGAACTAAATAACTCCGCAGTATTTAAAAAGGAGCCCAATTTTGTACAATGTATTAATATCAGAGACGAGTTTGACCTATCAGCAACTGATGCCGATGGTGATTCTTTGAGCTATTCATTTTGTCCGGTCATAACTGGAGGAAATCAAAATACTCCTAAACCAATAGTAAATAACCCACCGCCTTATGCACCTATTACGTATTTAAGTCCGTACAGCGGAACCCAACCATACACCCATGGTCTATTTTCATTAGACCCGCAAACTGGTATATTAAGCTCTCAACCTACTATACAAGGTCGCTACCTTGTTGGTGTATGTTGTGATGAGTGGCGTAATGGGGTTAAGATAAATACGGTACGCAGAGATATTGCTATTTCTATCATTAATTGCAGCTTTAATAATCGAGCAATTATTGGTTGTGATTCTATTACGCAAAGTTTATCTAAGGGTGACTTTTGCCTGAGCAATTGCGCACCAGAAAACCGCAGCTTACAATTTAAAAACAAATCCATTGGTGGCACTTCTTTCTTATGGAATTTTGGTGTAACATCTTCTGTTACTGATACAACAACATTAAGAGAACCTAGCTTTACCTACCCAACGAATGGAGATTATGAAGTAACCTTAACCTCTTATACTAACGATTGTATTGATAGTACAAAAGTAATGGTGCATATTGGTGACGATAATTTTAGTCCTACTTTATCGATTGATGGTAACCTTTGTTTGGGGCAAGAAATCATTTTTACAAATACTTCATCGGATACCTTGCACCAAGCTTGGATATTTGAAGCGCCTTATAATATTTATACTTCTAAGGCTGTTGCATACACGTTTATTAGCCCAGGAGATAAGGAAATATGGCTACACGCTGGTAATGAAAAAGGTTGTTACAACAGTACTTCTCAAATGATAAACATCGCAGATATTGTAGTAAAGACTATTGAAGATACGATTATGCCTAAAGGCAATCAACTACAAATAGAAACGACTGGCGGTAGCAATTACACTTGGAACTATTTAAGCGGTAATGCTTCTGTTACATTGAGTAATGTAAATATTGGCAATCCTATTGCGGTGGCTGATGATTATTTGTTTGGAGTAAATACATTTATTGTAACAGGTACAGATGCCCAAGGCTGTGCAGGAAAAGACACGCTCATAATTACTAGTACAGAAAAAGCTTACGTTATTGTACCTAACGCATTTTCACCGAATGGAGATGGCTTAAATGATTACTTATCAGTGCTGTTATCTGGCTACACCTTTGATTTGATGAAAATATATAATAGACAGGGGCAATGTATTTTCTCAAGCCAAAGCTTAAATGATAAATGGGACGGAACATTCAAGGGCCAAGCACAAGGAATTGATGCCTATTATTGGTTTGCAGTGGTTCGAGACAGAGAAAATAAAGAAATTGTATTCAAAGGCGATGTAACGATTATAAGATAATTATATAGACCACTTAAATAATAATATAACCATTCACACGTTAATAGGCTTACAGCTCACAATAGCTATCTATTTTTAGCGCTTCAATGATGAAACAAATTATATGCGCGTTGTTATTATGCGCCCTATCGAGTACAGCCTTTGCCCAAGAAAAATTTACACTAAGTGGTCATATTAAAGATGCACAAACGGGTGAAGAACTTATTGGCGCTACATTGCGCGTTAAAGAAAATCCTGGACAAGGAACAAGAGCCAATTCATATGGCTTTTATTCTATTACGCTTCCTAAAGGAAACTATACCTTAATAGCTCAATACCTTGGGTTCGAAAACAAGGAAATTAGTGTTGTACTTGAAAAAAATACAACGCAAGAAATTAAGTTAAGCCCAAACAGAAATACAATAAAGGAAGTTGTAATCACAGAAACAAAAAGGAACGACCAGATCACCAATACCGAAATGGGTGTTGAAAAACTGGATATGAAAACAGTTAATAAAATACCTGTTCTATTTGGAGAGCGAGATATTTTAAAAACCATACAACTTTTACCAGGAGTAAAATCTGCAGGAGAAGGAAATGCTGGTTTCTATGTACGCGGTGGGTCAGCTGATCAGAATTTAGTTTTATTAGATGAAGCACCTGTTTATAATGCATCGCATTTACTTGGTTTCTTTTCAGTATTTAATTCTGATGCTATTAAAGATGTAAAGCTTTATAAAGGAAGTGCTCCATCACCCTATGGTGGTCGCTTATCTTCTGTATTGGATGTAAAGATGAAAGATGGGAATAACCAAAACTATAGCGTTAGCGGCGGCATAGGATTAATTGCTTCTCGATTAAACATAGAAGGACCTATCGTTAAGGATAAAGGATCATTCTTCATATCGGGTCGTCGTACTTATGCTGATGTATTTACTATATTTTCCAAGGATACAACCATCCAGAAAACTAAATTATACTTCTATGATTTTAATGCTAAAGCCAATTATAAAATAAACGATAAGAATAGAATATACTTATCTGGTTATTTCGGAAAAGACGTACTAGGTCTAGGTGAAACATTTGGTATTGATTGGGGCAATGCAACTGGAACATTACGCTGGAATCATATTTTTAATGATAAATTATTTTCAAACACCTCATTAATATTTAGCAACTTTGATTATAACATTGGTTTCGATACAGACGCTGTAGACTTCAATATCAACTCACGTATTCGCGATTGGAATTTAAAACAAGACTTTCAATATTATGCAAGCACACGTTCTGAATTTCAATTTGGATTAAACTCAATATACCATACAATAATCCCTGGTGCATTAAGTATCAAATCAGATAACTTAACAGTAGATCAGAAAATTGCCACGCGTTATGGATTAGAAAATGCGCTCTACGCTTCGCATAAATATAACTTTTCAAAAAAGGTAAATGTTGAGTACGGTGCTCGTTTAAGCTCATTTTCTCCAGTAGGACCCGGAACATATTATACTTATGATGCCGAGGGAAGCCCAATAGATAGTACAGTAACTAAAAAAGGTGAATTCTTAAAAACCTATGTCAATATTGAGCCACGCTTCGCCATTAACTATATAGTAAACAAAAAGAGCTCAATCAAAGCTTCTTATACACGTAATACACAAAACTTACATTTACTATCCAATACAACGGCAAGCAATCCAACAGACTTATGGGTTGGCAGTAGCAACAATGTAAAACCAGAAATATCGGACCAAGTAGCTGTTGGATATTTTAGAAATTTTGCGGATAATAATTATGAGTTCTCAGGTGAGATCTATTACAAACACATGCAAAATCAAATTGATTACAAAAATGGTGCAGAGCTAAACTTTAATGAAAATGTAGAATCTCAATTACTTTATGGATTTGGCCGCGCCTATGGATTAGAACTATTTGTCAAGAAAAAATATGGCCGTTTAAACGGTTGGTTAGGATATACATTAGCAAAAACTGAAAGAAAAATTGAGGGTATAAACAATGGCGAATTTTATAATGCCAAGCAAGATAGAAGACATGAAGTATCCTTAGTTGCGATCTATGAATTATCAAAAAAACTAACAGTATCTAGCAGTTGGGTGTATTATACAGGTAACGCTGTTACATTCCCTAGAGGTAAGTATACAATCGATAATGTAGTTTACTCCTATTATTCCGATAGAAATGCGGATAGAATGCCTGATTACCACCGTTTGGACTTAGGACTAACTTGGACACGAAAGAAAACACTACGCCGGGAGTCATCTTGGAACTTCTCTATATATAATGCCTATAACAGAGACAACGCATTCTCTATTGACTTCAGAGAAAACCCTAATGACCCTAGTCAAACCCAAGCAGTACAAACAACTTTATTCAAAATAATACCATCCATTTCTTATAACTTCAAATTCTAATTAAGATATGAAAAAAATATTTAATACTCTCATCATTTCCGCACTAATCATCACTTTTACTTCTTGTGAAAAGGTCATTGATTTACCATTAGACAATGCAGAACCTGTACTTGTTGTCAGTGCAAATATTTCTGATCAATCGGGACCTTATTCTGTTACTCTTAGTAAGACCATTGACTATGATCAGCCCAACATATTCCCAACTGTATCGGGAGCTATTGTAACAATAAAAGACAACAACGGAGCCGATGAAATCTTAACAGAAACCACACCAGGGACGTATAGTACAAGTACCCTTCAAGGCACTCCCGGCAATACATACGAACTAACTATTAATGAAGATGGAAAAACATATACATCATCTGCAATGATGCCAAACCCTATAAATATAGATACTGTTTATATTGGGGTTTTTAGTGCATTTGGCGAGCCCGTTCCTATTTTAAATATTAATTTCTATGACACTCCAAACGAAAAAAATTATTACTACTTAAACTATTTAATCAACGGAGAAGAGAGTGGTGATTATAGCTTATTATCAGATCAACTTCGTGATGGAGAGTTAATTGAAACAGGAACAATATCAGATGCTTACGAAGGCGTTGGGTTAGGAGATACTATTACAGTTCAATTGCAGTCTATTGATTTTGGCATGTATGAATACTTGCGTACAAGAGAAGAACTTGACAGTGGTGGTGGATTTGGAGCTTCAACACCTCAAAACCCCACTTCAAATATTACAGGTGGTTGCCTCGGTTATTTTAAAGTATACTCGCAAACTACACGTGATTTGATTTTGCAATAGAATACCTTTAGGTTATTATATTAGTCTTGTACTAAATAATCCAATCAATCCTATAAATAGTGCAATCGCATCAATATATAATTGGGTATATTTAATCTATGCAAATACCGCTGCATAGTCTAGATAAAAATAAGCTCTTTATTAAATGGCGTGACATTAAAATTGTTGCGGGAAATACAGAACATGCTCATCGTCATGATTATTATCAATTCATGTTTTTAGAACATGTAGAGGGTCAGCACGAAATAGATTTTGAAACATATAAAGCTAAAAAAAAGAGCCTACACTTCGTTGGAAAAGGACGTGTACACAAAGTGGATTTTACCTCTAATGTAATTGGTGGTGTATTACTTTTTCCTGAAGCAATTTTCGGAAGCTCAGAAAGCGAATTAAAATTACTAGCCTCTTTTTCTTTTTTTAAAAATGGCGCATACCCTATTCACGATTTAACCGACGCTGATTTTCTTTCTCTAAATTCTTTAATCATTCAAATAAAAGAAGCGATACAAACAGAAAGCTTCGAGTTGAGTAAATATTTACTATTTGCCTTACTTACACAAGTAAGAAACATATATAAGCCCACCCAAGAAATTGAAAATATAAAACCTGAAGCAAAAGAATTGATCCAATTTAATCAATTGCTTAAAGAACATGAACTTAAAACAATAGAGGATTATACATCCAAGATAGGGATTACAAGCGCTCGATTAAATACATTGTGTAAAGAGCAATATGGTCAAACAGCCTTACAATTATTGCATAACGAAAAGATGCTAAAGGCAAAACGTATGCTAGTATATACAGAGAAGCAAGTAAAAGAAATAGCCTTTGATTGTGGCTTTGAGGATGTTGCCTATTTCAACCGTTTTTTCAAAAGACATGCTAACTGCACGCCATTAAGCTTTAGAAAAAGTCACTAAATGATTGCTATGACCATTCTTTCAGATAAAAAGAAAGGGTTTCAGCTAAATCAACTAAATCCTTTGTATTTGCTGCGCCCCCTATTACACGATTACCGAACCAATTCAAGGAAAATTTGGGCACTTCTCTTTTAATTAAATCTTCAAATAGAGATGTTTGAAAAGAGTTTGTCATTAAAAATATGGTTCCGACGTACAGTTCAAGTTACATTACCCCAATGTAAATAATTCAAAAAAATAACCAGTTATCCGAAAAAGCAAGACAGCATTTCAAATTAACTGGTTTCCCCTATCTATGAATTCGACAATGTTCAACAAAAAATATTCTTTATGAAATAAATTTACCACTTTGAATTTTTCAGGGTTCTCTTTTTATTTTTTAATCGGCTCCTTTTTTTAAAAAAATTATTTATCTTTTAATAGTTTATATCTATTTACCATTCTACCATTTTTATCGAATAAATGTAAAATATAAATGCCGCGTGAAAGGCTTTCAATACGAACTAAACCATTACCTACTGTATTGTTAGAGTTCACCATTTCGCCCTTCATATTTATAATTTTGTATTTATAACTTTCAATTCCTTGCCCTTCAAGTATTATATAATTTTGTGCTGGATTAGGGAACAATTTAATACTGTTATTAGAAATATCAGTTACAGATAATGCTGTTTGATTGGTTATAAAAATTGTTTTTGAACCAACAACATTTGAACCATCATTAGCCGCAGCGGTCACAACTACAGTACCATTGGCAAGCGCAGTAAGTAAGCCAGTATTATCAATACTGGCATTCGTATTATTTAATGACCAAGTTACACTGCTGTTTGTCGCGTTTATTGGTAGGACGTTGGCCGTTAGTTGCATTGTTCCTCCCATTGTATTAATGGTATTACCAGTGGAGGTAACGTTTATTGAATCAACTAAGATGATTTGATTTGTGATGGTAATTGTTTTTGTACCAGTTACATTAGAACCATCGTTAGCGGTTGCGGTTACAACAACTGTTCCGTTAGAAACTGCTGTCAGCAAGCCTGAAGTATCTATTGTAGCGATGGCATTATTAACAGACCAACTTACACTACTATCGGTTGCGTTCGCCGGCAAAACATTAGCTGTCATTTGCATTGTACCCCCGTTCGTTGTAATCGAAGAGCTGGCAGAGTTAACCGTAATATTATTTACCAAGACAACTTGAGAGGCTCCAGTATCACCGGCCAATATAGGCGTATTAGGTAGGCTTTCGTAGGCATAACTTTTAATAGTCATGGTAGCAGGGCTCGGTGTAGATGTGAGATTGACTAATACCCAGCCGTAATGAATATTAGCACCAATCAAAAACTTAACCCCAATATAGCGATCACCGATTGATAAAAAATTACTAAAGCCACTAGGATCACTAAGTTGGGCTAATCCCGTGCTAGTGAACAATAATGTATCATTACCAATAGAATCATTTAAGCTTAAAGGGTTTAATGAATTAAATGCAGGTACATTCGGTAGATTGGCAGGCAGATGTAACAATTCCGCTCCTGTTACTTGTAATACCCCTCGCAAATTCCAATTTGAACCCAAATTGGTCCAAATAAAACCTAATTCTGGATTATTGTCGTTATCCATATCTACTCCTCCAAAAAAAGTAATAGACGGTGGACAAGTATTTACAATATCAGGAGCAATGTCAGTATAAACTACTGCGGCACTACTTGATCGATTTACGCCTAATACAAAAACTAAAATAATCACTGTAAACCTCAATATGATTTTCATACCAATTAAGTCGATTATTTTTTTTCGCCCCCCCAAATTTAAAAATAATTTTTCAAAAGAAAATTCAAACTTATTTTTACCAAGTGAATGTTTTAGATTGTAATCAATATATTTTACCTATAAAAAATGGTGATGTGAAAGCATTTAAAGAATTATTTGAATTGATGCAACCTTTACTCGTAAGACACCTCCTTAATCTTACAAAGGAAGTCGAGCTTAGTGAGGAATTGGTCAATGATATTTTTATAGCGTTCTGGAAAAATAGAGAGAGTACTGAAATTAAGACTTCTTTAAAAACTTACTTGTACAAAGCCGCAACTTACAAGGCGTATGATTATTACAGGCAAAAAGAAAGAAAGCCTGAGGCTGCTGATTTTGAGTTACATGCTGTTCACTTGTCTAATGATACGAAGGTAGATGACAAACTAAATTTTAATGAAACGGAACAGCGCATCAGATCATGTGTACAGCAATTACCAAAACGATGCCGTTTAATCTTCTCGCTTAGCCGCTTCTCTGAATATTCAAGAAAAGAAATAGCTGAAGAAATGGATATTACTTTAAAAACAGTGGAAAACCAAATAACAATAGGTACAAAATTAATGAGAAAATGTATTTATGAAAATGAAATTTGGGGGGATGGTGAATAAAATACGACAAAAGCAGTAGGCTTATTACAAAATAACTTGAAATGCCATGATGGAGGATGAAATTATAGAATTGATAGAACGTGCTGATGAGGCAAATCTCAATGCTCAAGAGCGTATTAAGCTCAATACGTGGTTGGCAAAACCAGGTAGTAAGGCACAGTACGCTCAAATAAAAAATTTAAAATCAAATATCAAATCGGTTGCACAAAAAGAACAATCTTACACGCCAGATACTTCAAAAGCATGGCAAACTATTAAAAGTCAATTAGAAATTAAAGAAAAGTCTTATAGATTTAAAGTATCGTATGTAGCAGCGGCTGCTGTGGCTTTCTTGGCAATAATTGTTGGCGTAAATTTTATATTTAATAACCAAGCTAACAATATTACCGTGATCGTTCAATCTGGTCAAAAAGATACCATAGTATTCAACGATGGTTCCAAAGCTTATGCAGTTGGACCTTGTAAGATTAGTTATACCAAAGGATTCGATGCAGACCTGAGGGAAGTAGCCTTTAGTGGGCTAGCATTTTTTGATATAGAGCGCGATGTATCAAGACCATTTATCATAAATACTTCAAAGGGCACAGTGGATGTTTTGGGAACTTCTTTTACTGTGAATACCCAAGTTAAAAATGAATTTACTGTGCAATGTGTTTCAGGGAAGGTTCGTATGACTGCGGTTATAGATGATAAATCCGAAGAAGTCATTTTGACGAAAAATGAAATGGGGTCTTTTAATAAAAACGAAAATGCTTTAGCAAAAGAGGCCTTTAACCCTGCATTGGTTCATGTAGTTCCAAAAACCAACTTGATATTTGAAGATCGACCTCTTAGTGAAATTATTACGGCCATTGAAGAAAAACATAAGGTTAAAATAAAGGTTGATAACCCGGCAATATTAAATCTTATATACTCCACTAATTTAAATGACAACACTTTGAAAGAGGTATTTAGCGAGTTAGAGCTTACCTTTAAATTAAAAACAATTGACCAAAGTCCAAGTTCCTATTTACTCAAAAAAAGTAAAGACCGATAAGTTCGCTAAAAACGCATGGCAGTTTTGCCTTTTTCTATTTTTCCTCTTTGGCTCAGTACATTTATCAGCACAAAAGGTTTCAGATAAAAACATAAGTATATCAGTAAAAAATGAACCTTTAAAAAAAGTTCTTAAAAGTATTGAGGCGCAAAGTTTTATAACGCTAGCCTATAAAAATGAAACTGTCAAAGGAATATTTGTAACCATCAATTTATCCAAGGTAGCTATTGAAACAGCTATAGAACAAGTACTGCTAGGAACCAATATTAGCTATCAGATTAGAAAAGACAAAATACTTTTATTTAAAAAAAAGGAACCCTTAACGCAAGTAAAATATACACTCAGTGGGTTTATAAGCGATAGCTCAAATGGCGAAGTACTTATAGGAGCCAATATTTTTGATGCTAAAAAAAAGGTAGGAGCACGTACTGATGCCCATGGATATTTCAGCCTAACACTGCCCGAAGCATCTTATAGTTTTATTGTCTCTTATGTAGGATTTGCAAAAAAAAAGGTTGAATTAAGCCTGAACGCAAATAGGAGGCTAAATATTGACATGAACCAAAATAATACATTAAAGAAAATAATAATTAAGAATGATAATGAAGATATAATGGATGCGCAATTTACTATAAAACCGAACACAATAAATTTATTGCCAACTTTAGCTGGCGAGCATGATCCGATCCGTGCACTACAATATTTACCCGGTGTTAAAAGTGGTACAGAAACTAGTACCGGTCTTTTTGTTCGAGGGGGAGCACCCGAGGAAAATCTAATCTTGCTAGACGGTGTAACCATATATAATCCTACGCATTTATTTGGGTTTCAATCTATATTTAATAGTGATATTATTAATGAAGTAACACTTAGTAAGGGTGGGTTTAAAGCCCAGTATGGTGGCCGATTATCCTCGGTATTAGATGTAAATATGAAAAATGGGAACAAGAAAAGGAATACAATAAGTGCATCTTTTAATCCATTGGTTTCAAAACTTACGGTTGAAGGACCACTAAAAAAGGATAAAGGTTCTTTTATTGTAAGCTTTAGGCGCAGTCTTACAGATATTTATTTAAATAAGTGGGAGGTTTTAGAAACTACTTATGGAACAGATAGCAATAAGTCAAAATTCAACTTTTATGATTTTAATGCCAAATTGAATTACAAATTAAATCAGAACAATAGAGTATTTCTAAGTGTCTACGCCGGGGAAGATAATTTTAAGTATGATCAAATATTGACGGGAGAGCCATATAAAAGCAGTTCGATGAACAAATTAAAATACGGCAATAAATTAGCCTCAACGAGATGGCAACACATTTTTAATAATAAGCTTATTTCTAATTTTTCCTTCGCTTTGTCAAAGTACGAAACCAATACGAATACGTTTTCTAAAAATAATTTTAACATATCAGAAAGTAGCGAGGATTATAATCTAGCGGCCACAATCAGTGATAAATCAATCAAAGCTGATTTAAATTACTACCTCAATCCTAATCATTACGTTGTATTTGGTGCAAATCTCACGAATCATACATTTCAACCATCTTCCAATTCTAGAATAGTAGATAATAATGAAATTCAAATTGAACGAAGTGAAGAGAACATTAATGCAAACGAATTGAACATTTATGTTCAAGATGAATGGAAGAAAAACAAATTTCAACTAAATGGCGGATTGCGCACCACAGTGTATAATGTAAATAAAAAAACCTACACGTCAATTCAACCTCGTATCTCTGTTCAATATAAAATAAGTTCAAAATTGACTGGGAATGTATCTTATGCTCAAATGGCCCAATTTTTACACTTATTAACGAATTCTAATGTTGGATTACCGACCGATGTATGGATCCTGCCTACCCAAGCAATAAAGCCACAATTGGGTAGACAAGTAGCCACAAAATTGAGTTATAAACCCAATAAAAATTGGCAACTTAGCGCTGAGGCTTATTACAAACATTCAAAACAACTTATTGCTTATCGTGAAGGCGCCTCTTATCTTCAGAATTCATTTACAGTACAAGAGAAAATTACCACAGGTAATGGCCAATCCAAAGGAATAGAACTCTTCATTCAAAAGAGAAAAGGTAAGACAACTGGTTGGATCGGTTATACGCTTTCGAAAACAACAAGGCAGTTTGCCGAAATAAACAGTGGTAAAGTATATCCTTATATATATGATCATCGACATGATTTTTCAGCGGTTTTAATCCATTCTTTTTCTAAACATTTTAATATCAGTACCAGCTGGGTGTACACTAGTGGAGGCACTACGAGTATACCTTCTAATCAGTATGCATTAAACTTAAATACTAGCAATATGATTGGATTATTGAAGCCGCAAAATATTTATTTTGGTGAACGGAACAATTATAGAATGCGTGATTACCATCGGTTAGATGTAAGCATGAATTATACTAAGCCAACAAAATGGGGGGAGCATTCATTTCATTTTAATATTTATAATGTTTATAATCAATTTAATACTGTATTCATTTCTCGTAATTTTGAAATTGAAAATGGTAATTTAGTATCCAAGTATAAGGAGAATGCTTTATTTCCTTTTATGCCAAGTATCGGTTACAAATTAAAACTTTATGGGAAAACTAAATAAATTTCTACTCTTGTTTGCCAGCACTATTTTTTTGCATTCTTGTCTTAAACAAAAAGATATTAATTTAAATATTAAGGAAAACCAATATGTAGTTAATGCATTAATACAACAAGATGATAGCTGCCGTGTATATATATCAAAAAGTCAATTCCTTAATGATACCAGTAATATAGCGTATGTAGATAATGCTCAAGTACAATTATTCGAAAATGATAACTTTATCGAAGAATTAGCTTACAAATTAACTTCAGTTAATGCGCCCTATTATGCAAGTCGTTTCAAAGATTTTAAAGAAGAGAATAAATACTCCGTGAAGGTCCTTATTCCTGGTTATGAAAAAGAAATTAGGAGCTCAGATATAATTCCAAAAGCGAACGCCAGTGTTTCTAACTTTCAAGGACCACAAAATGTTGACTCGTCGACTGAGTTTATTACTTATTCCTTAAACTTAAAGAAAAAAAATATTGAAAAAAGTTACTATCATATTCGTTTTGAAGAACGTTTTGTTAACTGGACCTTGAATGGTTCTGATACACTTAAATTCTATTCTGATTGGGCGAATGCATTAATCTTTTTTGAAAACCCATTCACATATATTTCTAACCCATCAGAACCTTTTGCACTAAATCTGGGTAGTGGTTTTTATGGTTTTATGTTAGACGATAATGAAATTGGCAGCAATGGAAAAAAAATTGAATTTCAAGTTAAGAATTTTCTTATAAACGCTTCTAACACTTATTTAGAATCAAGACTGATTATTAATACAGTGAGTGAGAATTATTTTAAGTACTATTATACATCAAACCAAAGCTATCTGACAGACAATGTATCTCTGAGTGAAGTCGTAATTATTCATAATAATATAATAAATGGAATAGGCAACTTCTCAGGATTTAGTGCAGACACTAGTCAAATGATAAGAACGAATTACAAATAATGAATAAATTAACTAAAACTAAATGTTGAATTGTTCTGTATAGAAATAGAATGAATTATTTCGTAAGTACTGGATTTAATTCATCTTCAATAGCCTGCCTAATCATAGCACCAATACCATCAATACCACCAACAATATATTGGCTATATGCACCTGATTTATCTATGATAATATTCGTTGGGTATGAATTAACTTCAAAATCTTTGGTAATTAAATCATTTACATCAGTAAAGACGGGATAACTAATAGCATATTTTTTTAAGAACTTATTTACTGTTTCCTTTTTGTCAAAGGTTACTGAGCCAAAAACAACTTCAGGATTATTTTTGTACTTTTCATATACTTCATTTAGTTCGGGTAATTCTTGAATGCACGGTTTACAAGATGTGAACCAAAAATTCAACACAATAATTTTTCCGATTGCATTTTTTGAGGATAGTTCATTACCGTTGATATCCGTCAGTTTAAAGTCTGGCGCCTTCTTGCCGACCATATTTGATTCTGGCATCATTTGCATTTCAGAAAGCATTTGTTTTTTTTCTTCGGCAGTTGTTCTTCTTAATTGTAAGTAAGACAGCTTACCATTTTTGTCCAATACAGGTTCATCAATCCAATCGCCTGAACTTATTTTTGTCATAAAGGCTTCCATGTCAATTTTTTCACCTTTATCATTTTTAATAATGGTGTTATCGTCAATGATAATTTCTTGTAGGTCATTATGCTGCGCATCGCAAGAATTAAGTAAACACATAATAAGGATAAGCACTAAATTAAATTGTTTCATTTATTTTATTTTAAAACTCTAATGTAGAATTGAATATTCTAAAGTGAAGTTAAAAGAATAGCATTGATCAATAGTAATTAAAATGGATCACGTGATAACTGTGGGGAGTAAATTATCTTTGGGGTTAAATTTTAAGATTTGGCAGAACATTTTATATCACACTTTCTTCCATCTGGCATTCTAGCTTATTTTGTAATAACAGATATTAAAGAGCTAGGC
>CALIIL010000020.1 GCA_938017685.1 uncultured Chitinophagaceae bacterium | reverse complement strand
GCCTAGTGCATCTATAAATAATATCCAAGTATCAAAACCACCTTTATGGCTTAACGTTACATTGCCTGGCTGTGATATTGCACGCGGCTTATGCATACCCCATAATACGTAACCATCGTTGATTGGGTTCTTGATAATACCGTAGTCACTGCTACTGGCTGTACCCGTAGGATGTGTATATCCATAACGCTTATACCATACTTGCTGTCCAGTACTATCGTACTTGGCAAATTCAAACAAACGACTAATTGTACTATCTGCACCAGGCACATAGCCAAAAGGAGGACCTGATGCAAAACTGACATACGAATCATCGGCATTTTTGAGCCAATGATGAAAGAAGTGACCTCCTTCCTGCCACCAATAATTTGGAAAATTTAAGAGGCCCATACTATCCATAGTCATGGTCAAATGATAAGCCCCTGAAGGGGATGAATTAGACCCATAAAAATTTTGACCATATGGACCATTCGATGTAGAACGACCCGATACTATATAACCAGCACTTTGATCTTTTTCCTTGATCCCTATACCATCTTCTCCAGGACCTCCCACTATTTTTTTCCATTCTATATTACCCAAGCTGTCTGTTTTCATATAAAAACAATCGCCATTGCCTATTACGCTATCTATTATCCCTCGCTTATAATTAAAATTAGTGCCCAACAAATAGCCCCCATCCTTGAGCTTGTCATGAACACCTATGCCATAAGTAGTTCCAGGGTAATCCTTTTGCCACAATATATTACCCGCACTATCCGCTTTTAATAATACACCAATCGTATCATTCCAGCGACCCGCATAGATAAAATGACCATCCCAAGTACGCTCCGTATAATAAACTTTTAATGTACTAGGAATGCTCGTATTAGTTTGATTAGATTGAAATTGAACAATATTGCGCACACAAGGTCGTGCAACAAAATTGTGATTACCATCGAATATACGGTATTCCATATAAGGGTTCCCAGCTTCATAAACACCGCAAGAGTTTCCAACACCCGGACCGGAATTACCTGAATAAAGCGCATAATTATTTGAAATTGTATCAATAACAATTTCATAAGCATACCCTCCCCCTCCTTGCGCCACCGATCCCAACCACCTAAATGGTCCTTTCATTTGCGCTGTAGTAACTAGGCTACAAAGGATAAAACTTAATGTGATGAATAATTGTTTCATAGGTTCGTTATAAAGTTACGAAAAAAAAGGAGGAGCTGCCTATACAACTCCTCCTGAGGATGTAAATATTACTTTACTAGGATAATCTTACCAGTTTCTACCCCAGCATTGGTTTTGACCTTGTACACATAAGTACCCGATACCATATTGCGCGTATCCCATATATGCAAGCCATTGAGCTCACCTAGGCTGCCTGTATGCACCAGGCGACCTTGTATATCACTTATAATAAGCTCACATTCTTTGCATAACTCTTTCTTATTCCGTAATTCAAAGCTCACATGATCCTTGGCAGGATTAGGATATACTTTTAATATAGAAGAAGCTACTTTATCCATAATAGGTGCTATCTCAGCTTTATTAGAGGAAAAATTAACTTCTAATACAGGGTCACTTGGATAGCAATGATTATAGAAGAAACATAATATAGCACGAGCCATACCACGCCCTAAACTATTCTTAGGATAATCTGCAATGCTTATAAGCTGCGTTTGTTCTTGCTCTGTCAGTGCATTTACATCACGATCTGAATCAAATATACTTTTCTTAAAATTATATAACAATACATATTGATTATACTCCTCTTGTTCATCTTCTCTGAGCTTATAGTCTGCAGGTATACTTGCCAATAGCTGATCCGATAGTGCATAATTAGCCTCGTACAAATAATGCTCAATTAAGTGATAACGGTTGCGCAAGTTAGGTACTTTTTGTAACCAATACACCAACTGCGTTTGGTCCTGCACATTGGGATTAGAACCATAGTTGACCAAGATCTCATTACGCATTTTTGTCATTTGTGCAAGTGCAGCGCCAATATTATTTTCTAAAGTGGCTCTTGCTGTTGCTCCATTCCAAGATTGTTCAATCATAGAAATCATATAAGCGGGCAATGGGTTGGGTGCTTCATATTGTATAAAGTCAATAAAACCTTCCTGGCGGCTTGCATCGGGATTAGCCATAATAATTTCAAATAATATAGCTGTACTTAAGATGTTTTCCTTTGCCAACGTTCTTAATACTTCTTGCGACACATAAGGCGAGCGAGCCAACATTTCTTGGCGTATCTGCATTTGATCGGCCGTTGTACTGTTCTCAATATCGGTCTCTGTACCATCCGTATCTCCATCATCAATTAATTGGTTTAATAAAGCAAGGTTTTGATTATAACTCGCCTCCTCTAAAGAGTAATCATTCTCTAATTGGGCGATCTCTCCTGTTGTAAGATTAACACCATTGGGTCTATGCGGCATTTCTTCACATGTAGGCACCGTTAGAGGAACGCCCTTTAACAGAAGAGAACAGCTTAGTGGAACTTGAGGCACTTGCTGCGCTTGTCCTGAATGCCAATAATCTGACCACCTATTGTTAAGATCTTGATGGAACCAATCTCTACAATTAGCTGAAGAACTAAATTCGTTCATGCAAGCATTATTAGCTACAGTCATATCATTTTGCACGCTACGTACAATCGTATTATATAATTGAAAGTCTGCTCTTACATTATTCATATTTGTATTGAGCATATAATTTAAACCACTCACTTGTGGCTTACTTAAGCCATTTGTTTCAGTAGCTATATTACCAACATCAAGAAAGCCATAACCGTTAGATAAGACTCGCTGATTAGCGGTTCCTGCATTTCTAATATATGTTCCTATGTTATAATCTAGGCATGGGGCAGAAATGGTTACCCCTTTGGTATGACTATTAGAACAATAAGCAAAGTTTGATACATTCTCTAATTTACTACCGAAACATTGAAACCAAGCTGGTGTTTGCGGGTCGCAATAAGCATCTGTATTACCAATACTAAAGTCATTATACAAGACCGAAGGAAACTGCATGTTGCCCAACTTAACCCCTACTCGGTTTCTATCAAAAGCTGCATCTCTTATAACAATAGGATGTATACCATTATCTCTCAAGCTCGAATTATTAGACTCAATAGCCGTATTAAAGCCCTTAAAAGTAGTGCCGTAAGTCGATGCATCTTTCACAACATAGCTTGCATCCAAGGTTACAATGGCACTGTGCCTATCAGCTCCCATAGTGACAGGTGAAGTAATATTATCAAAGCGACAACCTTCAACCCGTACACCTCGCACTGCCCACATACTCATATGTGCCCAGAAGTATGGATACCTGTTCTCATAAGCCAAGTCATTGGTAATAAACCGACAATTAATAAATTGAGAAGCGTCTGGTGCCTGTTGGTTTGAAATCATATTCTTATATTGTAAGAACTCAACACTTCTTTTATTGTTGAGAAATATCGCATTCTCGGCATTGATAATACCACCTGTACCGGCTGTACCATCAGGGGAATCCCATTGTGGACCACCATAATTGGTTAAAGCATTCTCAGCAAACTCTAAGATAGCATTATTCTTAATATCACAGAATCCCTGACTATAAACCAATTGGTTATTATTAAGGAAAGGGACTTGATTCGTGCTAGGATCTCCAAAGACATAAATACCATCCCAACGATCATTACAAGCACTAGTAATCTTTGCACCGTCAATAATTAATCGAGCTCCAGGTTCTACCATAATGCGGCCTTTCTTAGGCATATTAATAGTCGTGGTTGAAGTAAATATAAATGGATTGGCTGTCCCTGTAATAGTTAATGTACGACCTGCTCTGACCAAAACTCCGCCATCTAATATTCGATCTTCAGACCATGTCTCATCTTGATTAACTATATAAGCAGGACCAACTCTGTCAAAACCATAGTATAAAGGACTCTTCCATACACCGCGCCCCCAGGTACCTGCATATAATTCCCCTTGGCAATAATTAATTTCAAGATCTGTAACAATCATTGGCGCTATGCATTGATACTGCTCCCGATCCTCGGTGGCCAATCGATTATAAGCTTTCCAGCTTTGAGTGGCTTTTTCCCAGCGATATATCCCTGCATCCGTTCCTATGTATAATATATCATCGCTTCCATTCTGATACTCAATACAGTTAACTGGCAATGCCGATAATCCATTATTATTAGATATATCTTGCCAATTGATACCACCATCTGCAGAGAAAAGTACTCTTTTTTCATCTTCAGTAGTTTGTATACCACCTGCCCAAGTGCTATAAATATTTTCAAGACTAACCCACACTCTATCAAAGTTTAATGGATCCACCGCAATATCTGATATACGTAAGCCATGATTTTTCACATCTGGTGGGGTTCTATCTTCGAACTTCCAGTTAGGTGCAAGTGGCGTGCCAGTATTAACCCTTTTATAAAAATTCTCATCCGCTCCAGCTTTGTTATAAGCTACATATACCTCATCGGCATTATTCTTATTAATAGCAAAGGCCCTCACCGCTTTGTACAAATTGGCAAATTCGGGTTTTGATACAGCTGGCGTGTATATTCTAGGTTGCGATGTTAAATTATTATTCGTAGGCGCTGTGGGATCAGGATATGGATCAACCCAATTATTATTCACATCATCCCAGCGCCATATGCGGCTCCAACCGCAATATACATTTTGATCATTAATCCCATCCGTAGGATCTGTATCTCCACTAGCATCCCAAGGTACAATAATATGTGGGGAGGTTAGTTTTGTATTATTGGTGTTAAGCTTAAAGTCTGGTGGTTGTTGTTCACCCGTTAGTGTATGAACCAAGTTTAACCAAATGAGAGAGGTAGTGGACGTATTGCCAAAAGGTGCAGCAATATTCGCTATAAATAAATCATTATTTCCCTTAGCATACGCAATATTCTGGTTTCTCTTGTCAAAGTAACTTTCGTAAGAATCACCAATTCTATTTTGTCTCCATTTATAGGTGTTATTATCATCTGGGAACCAATCCTCTACACCATTGTCCTGTTGGTTACCTACTAATCGTCCATTACCAATATCTGGATCACTAATGCCATAGAATGTTCCTAAGGACATATAATTACCACTCTTACCTACATAAGCACCGTTATATGGTCTGTATAAAGGACCGCCATCGGTACCTGCAAATACTTCTTCGCCATTATCGGCGGTTGTACCAAAAGCAAAGCAGCGTGTGTCATCATGGGCATCATTGCCAAATGGATTGTTATTACTTGGAGTTGCCCAATTATTAGTTGTGCTATTACTTCTCACATTAGTTATGAATTGACGATCATGGTCCGAAGGATTTACGTAATAGTTCCATAATCCAATATTATCGTCTGTGTTAGGATCTAAGCCCGCCGTCCAATTGTATGTAACAGGACCTGCTGGTATTATAAGCCCTGCTGTTCTTGTTCGGGCATACTGCGAAGACCCTGAGTAGTCCCAAGCATCATACGCTACAAATAATTCATTATTTTGGAAGTTAGGTGCTGGTTGGCTAGGTGCTGTTTCTACATATATAGTATTAGGCTTATCCGTAGCTATTTTAATATCCCTTAAAACAACTGGCGCATTATTATAGACTGTAGGATCTACAACCCGCGCTGTAATAGCAGTTGTGGACAAGTAGCCTGTCAATCTAAATGGCAGCAACGGCGGATTAGGGTTTGTAAGCGTATTAATAGGTCCTGTTAAAGTAAGTGATTGAAAATGTTCATCATCAACTATAGTATACACATTATTGGCCTCATTGATATTGCCCATATAAATTTCTAACTCAACACCAGCCGGGATATTACAATGCATACCCAACTGATAGGAACAATTAGCTACATAAAACTTAAAAATATCTGGATCCGTAGGGTGCGGTGGCAATCTATTGGCCACTGTAGAAGGGCTAGCCGTGGGTATAACATTCAAATCTGTTCCAACTATAGACCAATCATTGGCATTATTATTGGCTAAATTGTGCCAACTGTTATAGGCACTATTCCAAGCATTTGGAGTGGTTGGGTAAGCCTGTGGTGCATTAAATTGTATATATGGAACATCTGTTCCGTCTAAAAAATTAACAGCATTAGCAAAAATATCTGGTAGCGTGCCTGTAATATCTACGGCATTCCACGTTGGTGTAGCACCACCACCTGTTGCATTCATCTCAATGAGCATACCATTTCGATCATAACCATGATATCCTAATCCTACGGTGGTTAACCACATATGATTACGATCCAAAGGGTCGAATGCAATGTCTATAATAATATCATTAAATTTATTGGGTTCATTAAGATTTGGCCAATTGGGCGACTTAGGAATAACAGATACATCAACCTCTTGCCAAGAATCATTATTTACTTTTAAAAACAAACGGTTTTTAACTGCAGCAAATATTCTTTTATCAGATGGTGTAGCATTCCTAGGGCAATATTCTACAAATTGCACCGGCATAGTAACACCATTATTCGGATTGGTATTAAAAGCAGTTGAAAAAGCAGTTACAAACCCAGCATCTTGTGTCCAAGTAGGATTACTTAATGATGGAGAAGTAATTAAACCCAAACCATACATTTCCCAAGGTTCTGCAAAGTGATTACCTAAAGAAGTAGAAAGGTAAACTGGTCCACTAATATTTGCACCAACCGATTCAATACAAATATCATTGATCCCCATAGAGCCTGGAATAAATGAGTTATCGGCATCGGTAATATTTTTCCAAGCGGGTGTAGCACTTTGTAAGTCATGCGTTTCCCAGAGACCACCAGCAAAACCACCAACTAAAGCATGATTATTATCACTGGGGTCTAACCAAACTGCATCCACCCGTCCATTAGTCTGTGTACCAGGTACATCATTTGTTTGGAGGTCATCGGTGCCAAATGGACCCATATTACACCAAAAACCTTCAGGTTGCTGTTCGCACCAATTAATTTGGCCTAAGCTTTTCATGGCCATAAAATCTGACATGGCATTGCCAATAGTTGCATATGGAGAATGCCCAGGCGTTGCCTTTTGATCAGCCCTTGCACCCCAGAACCAATCCCAACGATTAAATTGTTTTAGCTTCTTCGAGTCTTCCGGCTCGCTTTCTACTTGTTTAAAATAATGCGCACGTATGTCTGTAAAACTCTTACCAACGATAGTAAAGCTGGTTGTGTCTTGCCCAAAAAGAGAAAGGGGAAGTAGTAATATACTTATAATAAAGGTTTGCTGTATTTTCTTCATATTCAAAAGGCTTTAACGGAAAATTAATATTTATTATTTAAGAATCCAAATAATTCACTTTTACATTTTTTTCACAGCAAATACAAAACAGAATTGTACCACCAAAAAAGGCTTCCAAAATAGGAAGCCCAATTAATTAAATCTCTTTCAATCTAATAACGTTTGCGGAAGTAAATATCTGCATCGTCTTTGTTGAAAAAGCGGTAAGAAAAACCTAAGAATACACCATACATCTGGTTTGTTGTTGCTTGTCTTAATATCTCAGGACGAGTTGGCCCATGATACTTAATAGCAGATGTGTAACCAGGGTAATCAATCACTTCAGCATCACCATTGGCATTAGCAAAAGTTATTTTCTTTTTATTCTCGTTTTCAATATTCCCTAAGCCTAGGTCAAAACGACCACTTGCCGTAAATATCCAATGGTCAGTTACTTTTACATCAATAGCCAAACCATAGAATACGCCTAAATCGATAGGATTATAAAGGGCTTCATCAATAGTACCATACTTAGGTCCGTCTTGATTATAAAAAACATTATTATCTTCAATATCAATAATAAAACGGCTACCATCATTTCTAAACTGCTCATAACGATCACTATAGCTCGTTAAGAAACCAACATTGGCACCACCATATACTCTAAGAGCCACTCGTCTTAATAAGTTCGTGCCAGTATGCAAGGCTAATCCAGTACGCATATAACGCAACTTAGCATAGGCTTCATAATAAGAACTATCTAGATATAATCCACGATAGTTTTGACCAGTACCCCAAAAGCCAACTTGACCGGTTATACCAACAGGTATTTTTTTGCCTACTGTAATAAAATAACCTCCTTCAATGCCCACCATGGAGTTAAATGTTGGTAGATAGTCGCCCCAATCATTATCATTGGCATTCATTAAGGTAGAGTTGTACATACCGGTAAATACTCCAATACGTCCCTCTTTTTGAGCATAACTCAATTGATAAAGACAAATTACAATTAAGCTTAAAATTACTTTTTTCATATTCTATATTAATCTACACCAAAATATTTTCTAATCGATAACTGGGCTCCAAAACTAAAATTGCGAGAATCAGGTCTGTTCTGTTCAAAATTTGCCCCTACTGCTGGAGTTAAATTTATATATTTCGCACTTACATCTTCATAAAAGCCATATTCATTACCTGTGGTTAAATCATTCACTCGAGCTCCTTTATTCTCAACATCACTCATTCCCAAATCCGTGCGTAGCATTAAGCTTACTACTGTCTTGCGCCATAATCTCATTTCAACACCGGCACCCATTGTAAACCCCCAGTCGATTAAACTATTAATATTGCCACCACTAATTAAGCTTGAACTTCCTAATTCTACACCATCTTGATCCGTTGCACGCAATCCATTAGCATTAAAAGAATAATCAACATAAGTAGCTGGGTCCGTATTAGGAACTGCCACTCTAAAGTCTTCTTGCGCATCCAATAAGAATGCTATGTAAGGACCGAAAAAGGTATTAACCCTTAAGCGGCGTTCTGGGTTATATCGATTGTAAGATTTAAACCAAAAAAGAAGTGGCATTTTAGCGTAAGACAATGTTGTAGTTGCATCAATCGTTGGCGAGTTTTCTGTTGTATCTAACTTTCCAGTATACTTAGCCCCAGCATTCCACAACAAAAACTGCTGTCCAATACCAAACCATGGATTGTACCAGCGCACACGCTCCGCACCTGCGAAATATGTAAAGTTCATTATTTGAGGATCTAACTGTGTAGACTCCATATCATCTCGGTTATAAATACCGGTACTAATACCTCCACCGACAACACCATATTGCCTACCGACTACAGGTACATTATCGTTTTTATAACCATAATTAAATTGTGCATCAGAAGTTAAGAAACAAACTGAAGCAATTAATACTAACAATCCTTTTTTCATTGCTGAAATATTCATTCCTACAAATATATGTATTCAATGTTAATTTTCTTAGCGTTTTTCAACTTCATAAAGGGCAGGAAATAAGTAAATGTCCCCACTTGTTAATTCCCGTGCTTCAAATCGGGTACGACGCTTGCGCAAAAGTTCAAATTCCCGCCCCTTTTTAGTACGAAAAATACTACCTAAGCTTAGTTCTTGTATGAGCGTACCAGCTGCATTATCATCATAATTCCTTAGTGCTATGGCTAACATAGGATCAGTGCAACTGCTTGCCTTAAGATTATCTAACGAGGCTAATAACGCAGCAAGAATGTCAGGCGGGAAGGTATTTTTTTCAATAAAAACGCTTAATAATTCCTTAAATACTAGTTTCCATTCTTTACCATGTGCTTTTACCTTAAAACCATACTGCTCAAAAGTAACTAAGTGAGCAATCTCATGTACCAAGGTAATTAAGAAGTGATATTTATTCAATCCACCATTTACACTTATTCGATGAGGTTGATTGCGTTGTGCGGGTCGGTAATCGCCATAGACTGTTTTACGGTCTTTTTTTATACTGAGCTGAATAGCATATTGTGTTAAATAAGCCACCAACTCATCAAAAGTATCATCAGGAACAAAGTTGGCCAAAGCAGCCAATGGATGTTTTTTCAAGGCCATCTAAAGCACTTTTCTTAGCCTAACCAATTTTTGAAGTAAATCCCTTAAATCACTCAAAAGCAGCATATTAGCACCATCGCTTTTTGCCTCCGAAGGGTCAGGGTGCGTTTCAATAAACAAACCATCAGCACCAGCAACAATGCCACATTTTGCCATCGTTTCTACAAATTGGGGCAAGCCACTTGTTACTCCAGATGATTGATTTGGTTTTTGTAAGGCATGGGTACAATCCATCACTACAGGGTAATTTGTTTCCTTCATAATAGGAATACTCTTAAAATCTACCACCAAATCTTGATAACCAAAAGTGGTCCCACGCTCGGTCAACATCACTTTTTCATTTCCACTCTGGCTTACTTTCTTAGCTGCAAATGCCATTCCATTGGGACTTAAAAACTGCCCTTTCTTAATATTAACCACCTTGCCGGTTTTAGCAGCCGCCACTAATAAATCTGTTTGTCTGCAAAGAAAAGCGGGGATTTGTAGCACATCAGCCACTTCAGCAGCCATAACAGCTTCAGCTTCGGTGTGCACATCAGTAACAATAGGCACTTGATAAGTTGCTTTAACTTTCTTTAATATATCTAAGGCCTTTTGATCACCAATTCCCGTAAATGAATCTAAACTTGATCGATTAGCTTTTTTGTAAGATGCCTTAAAAACAAAAGGAATACCCAGCTCAGCACATATTTCTTTGATATGCCCGGCTATTTCCATACACATATCCTCCCCTTCTACGGCACAAGGACCGGCCAAAAGAAAAAATGATTGTTCATTCCAATTGTCTGCAAATAAGTCTGATAAAAAATTCATTAATTGCAAAGATACTTCATAAGGCTATTCATTTTTCTTTTTGTAATTTCACCACCATTCTATGAGCAAAACAACCAAGATTTTAATAATAGGTGCTGGTGGGCAAATCGGTGTAGAACTTTGCATTGCGTTACGCAAGCAATATGGCGAGAACAATGTGCTACCAACAGATTTAAAAGAAAACCATCCGCAACTAGAAAGTATGGGACGCTATATGCAACTAGATGCAATGGATGGTAAAAAGATTGCCTCCATTATTGATACGGAGCAAATTACACAAGTGTACTTATTAGCTGCAGTACTATCTGCCACTGGTGAGCAAAACCCACCCCTAGCTTGGGATATTAATATGGGTAGCTTACTCAACTTATTAAATATAGGTAAAGAGAAAAAGCTGGATAAAATATATTGGCCAAGTTCTATAGCTGTATTTGGACCAACAACTCCGCGACAAAATACTCCTCAGCGCACCATTATAGAGCCACAAACTATGTATGGCATTACTAAATATGCTGGCGAAAACCTTTGCGCTTACTATAACGAAAAATTTGATATGGACATCCGCGGCCTGCGCTATCCAGGATTAATTAGTTATAAAAGTCCACCGGGCGGAGGTACAACAGATTATGCGATAGATATCTTTCATAAAGCCTTGGCAGGAGAAAATTTTGAATGCTTCTTAAAACAAGATACATACTTACCAATGATGTTTATGGATGATGCAATACGAGCCACCATATCATTAATGGACGCTCCAAAGGAAAAACTGAGCGTAAAAAACAGTTACAATATCGCAGCCTTTAGTTTCTCACCAGAAGAAATGGCAACCGAAATTAAAAAACATATACCTGATTTTACAATTTCATACGCACCTGATTACCGACAAGACATTGCAGAGTCATGGCCACAGAGTATAGACGATAGTCAAGCCAGAACAGATTGGCAGTGGAAGCATGCATTTGATCTTAGCCAAACAGTTGAAGCAATGTTCGCTGGAATAAAATCAATGTCGGATGCTGGAGCCTAATTGGAGAGATAAATCAAAAAAAGAGCAGAAGAAGTTCAAACAATTTCTCAGTAAAAAACCGAATCGCAAAGACATCAAACGTCTGCCTGAATTACATGATGAAGCTTTTGAAAAAATTGATTGCTTAGATTGCGCCAACTGCTGTAAGAACCATTCGCCTAGATTTAAAACACCAGATATTAAGCGCATAGCTAAGCACTTGGGCATGAAAGAAGGTGAGTTTACACAACAGTATCTATACCTTGATAATGAGAATGATTACGTATTACAATCATCTCCTTGCAACTTCTTAAATGATGATAACACTTGCCAAATTTATGATGTACGCCCAAGCGATTGCGCACGCTACCCTTATACAGACGAAGATGTATTCTTAAAACGTAAAACAATAACGCTTACCAACACCATAGTATGCCCAGCCGCCTACTATGTATTAGATAAAATGATGAATGAATAAAACTATACTACTACTCGCAACCCTACTAATGTTTAACACAAGCAATGCGCAGAGTATGATGGCTTTGGCAGAAGCTTCAAAGAAGCACACCCTACCTCATTATCCGAGCTTAAGCAATGCCAATATTAAAACGCGTATTAGAAGCAAGGGCTCTGCCATGAGCGCATCCTATACATGGTGGTCTATCTTTCGCCGCCCAGAGAAAAGGCAATATTTTGTAAATATAAATGAAGATGTGCGCGGCCAATTTATTTGCTACCAATTTGATCATTTAAATGAGAATTCACGTCATGGTGTATTTGGTCATGAGCTAGCGCATTTACAATTATTTCATTCATTGAACTTTTTTGGCTTTCTAAAGTTCATTATTAATCAAGGATTACCCAATGGTATTAAGCGTTCCGAGCGCGCTACAGATTATAGAACTATAGAACAAGGATTAGGCATCGAATTAAGATCTTGGAGCAATGAAACACGCACAAAATTCAAGGAAAATAATCCAGCTGGCAAAACGGTACCAACCAAATTTGGTAGTCGCTACTTATCTCCTCCAGAAATAGATTCAGCCATGAAATTATTTCCAGCGTTGTATCAATAAATGTAATATTTAAAAACGAACAAATAAAAAAAGGCAACGCATATGCGTTGCCTATTATATAAAATATTTTTTAACCTAATCAGCAGGAGCATCACCTGAAGGTGCAGGTGTAGGCGCAGGCACTGGCGTTGGGGCTGGACCATTTGCACTAGGTGCTACTGGCGTTGGAGCCGGTGCTGGCTGCTGTATACTATTCGAAATTTTTCTTCCTGTTGATGTTGTAGTATCACCTCTACTTTTTGAAGCAATAACAAAAGAAGCTAAAACAATAACACCTAAAAGCATGACCAAATACCATGTAGCCTTTTCTACTGAGTCAGAACTATTTTTGGCTCCCATTACTTGATTACCAAAACCTCCGAATGTTCCAGACATTCCACCTCCTTTAGGATTTTGTATTAACACTACAAATGATAGTGCTACACATACTAAAACGATTAATATTATAATAAAAATGCTCATATATACTTAGTTTGAAAGATGTAACTCTTTAATTTTCGTTGCAAAATAAGGTCTTTTTTCAGGATTGAGCAAACTTAATTTCTTGTACATTTCAGCTGCTTTATCTAATTTACCTTGTTTTGCATATAATTCTGCCAATGGCTCACTAACCAAACCATCACTCATAGAAATGGAATTCATGGCTTGTTTAAAAATTTCCTCTGGCACTTCATCATCGTCATCGTCCATTGCTTCGGCCAACTTTTCCTTCTGCCAAGCCGAGCGAATGGCGCGCTTTCCGCGCTCCTCCTCTACTTCATCCTCATTTTTAGCCTTAAAATGCTGTAGCCAATCCATAAAACTCATCATGACCATCAAATCTTTTGGGTCTTCCGTTTTTACATCTTTTGGCGGTTGAACGGCTGTGGCTTCAGGTGTGTCAGTTAAGTGAGCCTCAAATATGCTCTTTTTCTTAATTGGATTCTCATCTGGCAATTCATTAATAATTTCCAGAATATCTTCTTTTGGTTGAGCTTCAGTAACTTTTTGTTGCTCTTTATTCGTTGCTAACTTTTCTTTTGCTTCTTGCAATCGGCGGTTTTCAGCCTCTATTTCAGCTTTTGCCTGAGCTTCTTCTTTTTCTTTTGCTTCTTGTTCAGCTTTTGCCTTAGCTTCAGCCTCTTGTTGTTCTTTCGCTTCGTGTTCAGCTTTTGCTTTAGCTTCAGCCTCTTGTTTTTCTTTCGCTTCTTGTTCAGCTTTTGCCTTGGCTTTAGCCTCTTGTTCAGCTTTTGCTTGCGCCTCGGCTTTTTGCTTCTCTTCTTTAATACGCAACTCTTCAGCCGCCACCTTATCTTTCTCTGCTTTTTCTTTCTTCAGTTTTTGCTCCCGTAGTTTTGCTTGCGCTTTTCTTTCATTTTCTGCTTTAGCTTTCATGATAGGAGATTGCGCACCTAGACTAGTCGAAACAGGTGAAGCATTTATTACTTCTTCTTTGCCACTAACTTCTGCCGGAGCTTGTTCAGTTACTGTGCTATCATGCTGCTTAATCCGTTTAGCTTTTCCACTAATCCGCTGTGCAAATAATAAGGGATCTTTTTTATATAAAGCTGCTTTCTGGAGTTGCTTATCGCTAGCTCCTTTTTGTAAATTAAGGGTATGCAATAAAGACGAATAGGGAAAGCGCTCGACCAAAGAAGCTATTTCTTTAGAATAACGCTCCTCCGATTTTAGTAAAGCTGTAAAATCCGACTTCTCCATTGAAGTCGCAATATAATGCATTTTTAGGTTTTCGTTTTACCGATACCACGCTTCAATTCCTATTTGATTGTTACCCAAGCCCAAAGACGTGCTGGACTACTGTAAAATTTTATATTCCTGAAGCCGAATAAAAAAATACATTAGTCTAACTTAGCCAAAATTCAAATAATATAAGATAATATGGCCATTCAGATATTAGAAAATTACGCAGAGGGCAAGTGGGTTCAAGGACAAGGCGAAGGACAAACTTTGTTTAACGCATCGACAGGTGAAGCATTATATAGCGCTAGTAGCCAAGGAGTAGACTTTGGTAGTATGATGCATTATGCTCGTACCAAGGGAAGAGAGAAGTTAGCCAAGATGGGCTTTCATGATAGAGGACTGATGCTCAAAAAGTTAGCCTTGCACTTACAATCTAAAAAGCGTAATTTCTATAATATTAGCTACCAGACCGGCGCAACTAAAGTGGATAGTTGGATTGATATAGAAGGTGGTATAGGCAATTTATTTACATACGCCAGCCTACGTCGTCAATTTCCCAATGAACCATTTTACCTAGAAGGTCAAGTGGCTAACCTTTCTAAAGAAGGAACATTTATCGGACATCATATCATGACGCCTAAGGAAGGTGTGGCTATTCATATTAATGCATTTAATTTCCCGGTATGGGGCATGCTGGAAAAAATTGCCGTGAATTTATTAGCCGGTGTTCCCTCTATTGTGAAACCAGCGACGATTACGTCTTACTTAACCGAAGCCGTTGTAAAAGAAATTATCGCCTCTGGTATTTTACCCGAAGGATGTTTGCAATTAGTTTGCGGAAGTGCACGTGGCATTTTAGATCATGTACAGCTTGGTGATGTAGTAACTTTTACTGGAAGCAGAGCAACCGGTAATATGCTAAAAGCAACACCGCAATTAGCTGATGCAGGCGTACCCTTTACCATGGAAGCCGATAGTTTAAACTGTTGCGTACTCGGTAAAGATGTTACACCAGACATGCCGGAGTTTGATATTTTCATAAAAGAAGTAGCTCGAGAAATTACCGTAAAAGCCGGACAAAAATGTACAGCCATTCGAAGAGTGATTGTACCAGAAGAACAAATAGAAAATGTAAAAAATGCTTTAGGTGCAAGACTAGAAAAAAATATTATTGGAAACCCAACGAATGAAAATACCCGGATGGGACCATTAGCCGGAACAGATCAACGAGCGGATGTTTTAGAAGCTATGGAAAAACTCCAAGCCGAAAATGAATTAATCATCGGTAACCCCACGGAGAACTTTGAGGTACTTGATGGCGATGCCGAAAAAGGTGCCTTCATGAAACCTATGATTTTCTTTAATGATGCGCCCTATAAAAAATTAGCTTGTCATAATGTAGAAGCCTTTGGGCCGATCTCTACCATTATGCCATATAAAGATTTAGACGATGCCATTGGACTAGCCAAACTAGGAAAAGGCTCATTAGTAGGTAGCATAATCACTGCTGATAATACCATTGCCAAAGATTTCCTCATGGGCAGTGCTGGCACACATGGTCGTATATTAATATTAAATAGTGAGTGTGCTAAAGAGAGTACAGGTCATGGATCTCCAATGCCGTTGCTTACGCACGGTGGTCCTGGACGCGCTGGTGGTGGCGAAGAAATGGGTGGCGTACGCGGTGTAGCACACTATATGGATCGCACGGCGATACAAGGCTCTCCTACTACCATTATGGAAATAAGTAATCAATACCAAATGGGTGCTAAAGGAAACATTACAGAGCAACATCCCTTCACTAAATACTACGAAGAGCTTGTTGTTGGCGATCAATTAATCTCTAAAGAACGACTGATTACAGCAGATGATATTGACAAATTTGCAGAATTGAGTGGTGATCATTTTTATGCGCATAAGCGTGATACTGATTTTACCGATACGATGTTTGACGAGCAAGTAGCGCATGGCTATTTCATTATGAGTGCAGCCGCCGGTTTGTTCGTTGATCCAATTGAAAAGAACCCTGTTCTTTTAAATTACGGCATTGATGAATTGCGATTTACTAAACCTGTTTATCCGGGTGCGAAGGTTCATATTAAATTTACTTGTAAAGAAAAAATACCGACCGAACTTAAACCCGATGACGAAGATCCAAAAAACCGCCTACCAAAAGGAATTGTGAAATGGATGGTGGAAATGTATGATGATAGTGACGAACCTTTAATAGGTGTAGCTACTATTTTGACAATGGTTAAATTGAAAGGGTAAAAGAGCTTTGCTTAAAACCGAATACGATATTGCATGATGGGCAAAAAACCTGTTTGATAACTTTCTTTCAAACTCAAAGTGTTTTGATCAAACTGAACTGCAAAAATATTTTTACGGTTTAGTAAGTTTTGAATATCAATGGCCCACTCATGACTAGCTTTTTTGGTTTGCATTTTAAATCCTATTCTAAAATCAACTCTATAGTAGGGGTCATATCGCTCACTAAAAGAACGTGAATTATCAAATATAGGCTCGCCAGCCAATATGCTCTCTTCTAAATCTATTGGCGTATAACGACGTCCACCATTATACATGGCTTTAGCGTCTAAAGTAAAGCTATACTGTTTTGCATTCTTCTTTTTATCAATACGCTCACTTAAATAGAATTCTTTGCCCGCTAATATATTCCCAGCATATCGTCCATCAAATGCTGTTGGATACGTTATGCCATTAGCAGGAACATAGGTAGATTGATAAACTGAAGCTGTTACCAAATAATAAAACCCCTTATTCAAAAAATGCTCGAATGTTAACTCTACGCCATAATTCTCTCCTGTTCCTTTATTAATTAAACTATCTTGCAATTGCACATTAAAGTCAACACCATGATTTAGCATACTATACGAACCATTCACTCGGTCTATTGGAATATTGAATAATGATTGATAATAAGCTTCAACCTTTAAGCGTGTGAATGCATTGACGTTATAATCATAAGCAACAACAAAATGATGCGCCTTACTCAATCCCAATTGATCATTGGTCGCAGCAAATACATTTGGTGCAATTTCATCTTGTTGAAAGTACGCTCTTAGTGGTGGTATCTTACTATGTAATCCATAACCAAAAGAAACTTTAGAACGATTGGTCATAGCATATTGAACACCCACACGCGGTTCAACACTAATCGTATTTGTCTTAGCAAAATAAACAGAACTTAAACCAACATTTGTTGTTAGTTTATCTGAAAACTTGTATTGCATTTGCGCATATGGTTTTATAACCCATAACCCACCTTGAGCATTTGTCAAATCAACAAATTCATTTCGATCGGCTCGGAAAACGCTATCACTCAATCGAAATAAATTTCTATCTATATAAAAGCCCGTTTTAATATTAGCACGAGAGCTTAATTTAGTTTGATAAGTAGAGTGTAAACTAACGGCACCTTCGAATGAATTATTTCTATAGAAAGGAGATTTACTCACCAAAGGATCTACACCAAAAGTATCAACGACCGTTTGTACAGAATTTCTTCTTAAAGAAATAGTTGTTTTAGTAAATGACTTCTCACTAATAAGATAAGAACGACTTGCACCAATAATACCTGTATTCGTTTTATAAGTCAGGTCTTGATTATTGCTGCCAAATAAATTTTCCCCTACATTTTCGCTATCCCAAATATTTACTCGGCTAATACCACCTAATCCAAAGAGTGTAGTACTCCCCTTTTTATCTGTAAAGTTTAATTTAAAACTACCATCCTGATATTTAGGGACAGCCGTCCCCGTTCCAAAGTTTATCCCTAATGCATTAAAAATGGCCAAAGTCGAATACCTATACCCCACTATATAAGAACTATTATTTTTTTTGCTTGAAGGCCCTTCTGCATTGAGCTCCGCACCATTAAAACCAAACTGACCCAAAAACTCATGCTTATACTTATTCCCATTTCGTAATTGCAAATCAAAAATTCCAGAAGTCGCATCCATATATTCAGCTGGAAAAGCCGACGTTAAAAAATCCGCGTTGACCAACACATTATTATTAAGCATACTAACCGGGCCGCCCGTTGTACCTGCCGCAGAAAAGTGATTAGGGTTTGGAATATCCATCCCTTCCAATCTATACAAAACGCCTGTGGGCGAATTGCCTCTTACTACAATATCATTTCTTGAATCGTCAGAACCCTGCACCCCAGCAAAACTTTGCGCCATGCGCGCTACATCATTTCTACTACCTGCATAACGTTGTGACTCTTCTATAGAAAATGTGCGACCACTTACTGTGACCATTTCATTTATTGTTTTACTCTTGTCTTTCTGAGCTTGTATAACTACTTCATTTACTTTGACCACCTTTTCCTCCATGCTCAAATTCAATATTAGTTCTTTGGTAGAACCCAACTCAAGATTATTCAAAAAGATTGTTTGATACCCCAAGTAGGTAGCTACAATACTAACACGACCTATTGGAACTCCTTTTAACTCAAAACGACCATAATCATCTGTTCGTGTTCCTTTTGACCTGTCGCTTAAAGCAACAGTTGCACCAATAATTGGTGCCTGAGAAATTTTATCGACAATGGTACCACGAATATTTTGTGTAATATTTTGCGCTTGGACACTTGTTAAACTTATAAATATTAATACAAGTAGAATGGAATATTTTTTCATTACATCTTTTTTATACCGCTCCTTTTAATGCCAAAGGATAAATAATATTGAAATGTAAAAGTAGATATGAATTGTACTAATAAAATTAACTTAAGTTAATTAAGCAATTAATAATTAGCGCGAATACGGCTCAAAGATTGTGGTTCAATTCCTAAATAACTTGCAATATGATAAAGGGGAAGCCGTTGAAATATTTCCGGATATTTCTCAATAAACATTTCATATCGTTGTTTTGGTTTTTTCATTCGAGCAATCTCAATCTGCATATAAAGCCTATCGATAACGTCTTCAGCCATTTTCCTACCCACGATATTCCATTTTGGGCTTACTGCATATAAATAATCAATGATTCCCTTCTCGAAAAATATTATTGAAGTATCCTCAATAGCTTGAATATAGTATTTCGTTGGTTGACCGCTTAAGAATTTGGGATAATCAACGATAAAGTGTCCGTCAATAGCAAAATAATCATTATGCTCATGTTTTTTACTCACCCTATACTTTCTTAGTACTCCTGTTATTACAAAAGCGACCAGCGAAGGTATTTGCCCCTCTTTGATAAGGTAGTCTCCTGCTTTAAGCTCCTTGATAGTAGTTTTTTCTACAATGAGTTTTTTTTCTTCCTCCGAAATGTCAATAAATTGCGAGAACTTTTGAATAATTGGATTGGGCATAAGCTTGAATAAATTAGAATAACAATTCAAACATAAAAATCATTATTCAAGCACACTATTTATTTAATTAAAATTGGCATAACATTAAGTATTAATTAGATGTCAAAAAACTATTCTTAAACATCAATTTACGTATTTTGCTTTGCGAATGAAGCTTGTCAAAAAAATAACCCCAGGACTAAAGTTTATACTTAAAACTGCACTTGCTCTTATTCTATTTATCGTATTATACTTGGGTGTTGAATATGCAACGTCCAGTATGAGTGTAGCCGCAGAAAAAAGCACAAATAAAACAGTAACAATTTACATCCAAACAAATGGCGTGCATACTGATTTAGTGCTGCCTGTAAAAAATGAAACTTACGATTGGCGCAATCAAATTGATATCGCAACTACCAAAGCCAATGATAGCAACGCACAATTTGTTGCCATTGGCTGGGGCGACAAAGGCTTTTATTTAGAGACCCCTTCCTGGGCCGAATTAAAAATCAGCACCGCGGCAAAAGCAGCATTTGGCTTGAGCTCTACTGCCATGCACTGCACTTTTCATAACCATATGTCCGAAAGTGAACATCGAAAAAAAATTGAAATAAGTACCGAACAATACCAACGCTTAATAGCCTTTATCAATAATAGTTTTCAATGGGAAAATGGTAAAACTATCTTGGTAGATACTGAAGTGCGTTACGATGATTATGACACTTTTTATGAAGCCACTGGAAGATACAGCATGCTACGCACTTGCAATACTTGGACCAATCAAGCGTTAAAGTCTGCAGGATTAAAAGCTTGCTATTGGGCTGCCTTTGAAAAAGGCATTATGAAAAAATACAAATAACTTACCTTCACGTGGATTTGCAACAACACATTTCCATTTGTTATTTTAAAACGCCTGTTGGCGAACTTATACTAGGTTCTTATAACAATAAATTGGTCATTGCTGATTGGCGATATAGGAAAATGAGAGAGAGAATAGATAAACGTATTCAAGAAGGACTGAAAGCAAATTATCTAGAAAAGACGAGTGAAACTTTGATGAACACAAAAGATCAGTTGAGCGAATACTTTGCAGGAACAAGACAAATCTTTGATATCCCATTACAGTTTATAGGGACAGAATTCCAACAGGACGTGTGGGATCATTTGAGCCAAATCCCCTTTGGTAAAACAATGTCATACAAACAACTTTCGGAGCAAATGAATAATCCATTAGGCATACGAGCTATTGCGAGTGCAAATGGTGCCAATTCGATCTCAATTATTGTTCCTTGTCATAGAATTATTGGTAGCAGCGGGGAATTAGTCGGATATGCGGGCGGGCTGCCTGCCAAAAAGAAGTTGCTACAATTAGAAGGAACATTTACACAAATGCAGATGTTCTAAACAAGCAATCCACACAAAAGAGTACTTTGTCCACACAAAATACCTGCTTATCCACCACTAATTCTCATTTTCATGCACAACTAACAATTTATGCACTTTGACGCCCTAAAGCCCATTTTTGCTCTAAATAATCAGGGCAAAAGCCTATTTTCACGCCTTAACTAGAAACTAGAACCGGTGAGACTGAAATCATTACAAATCAAGGGATTTAAAAGCTTTGCAGATAAAACTGTTGTCAATCTAGACAATCAAATTACAGGTGTTGTGGGACCAAATGGTTGCGGCAAGTCCAATATTGTAGATGCCATTCGCTGGGTGATTGGTGAGCACAAAATAAGAAATCTGCGCTCTCAATCTTTAGATGATTTAATATTCAATGGTTCTAAGGCTAGAAAAAGTTCTGGACTAGCGGAAGTATCCCTCACTTTTGAGAACACACGCAATCTCTTACCAACAGAATTTAACACTGTAACTATTGGTCGAAAATTCTACAAAAATGGTGATAGCGAATATCGCTTAAACGACGTAAGTTGCAGATTAAAAGATATAAATAATCTCTTCTTAGATACGGGTGTAAGTTCTGATTCATATGCCATTATCGAATTGGGTATGGTCGATGAGATTATCAAGGATAAGGATAACTCGCGCCGTAGAATGCTGGAGCAGGCCGCTGGAATTTCTATTTACAAAACAAGAAAAAAAGAAGCACAGAGCAAATTAAAAAGTACGGAACAAGATTTGAACCGTATTGAAGATTTACTATTTGAGATTAAGAACAACTTGCGCACACTTGAGAACCAAGCAAAAAAAGCAGAGAAATACTTAACAATCAAAGAAAACTATAAGGAAGCTAGCATAGAATTTGTAAAGGCTTCTTTGGAAGACTTTAATAGTTCTTACCAAACCCTAAATGACCAACAAAAAAACGAGGTTGATAAAATATTATCCTTAGAAAGTAATATTGGAACAGAGGACGCTAGTCTTGAACAAAAGAAAGTAAGCTTAGTTGAAAAAGAAAACGAGCTACAGCAATTACAAAAAGTATTTAACGCGCTTATAGAAGATATCAGAAGTAAAGAAGGCGCCAAAAACCTTTCTACACAACGCATTGATCACTTAAAAGAATTGGTAAACAGTATAACCAAAAATATAAGTGAGGCTACTAATCAAATAGACACGCTTAAAAAATCACAGACTGAAAATGAGCAAAGTGCACAAAAACACTCAGAAGGTCTAGAAGAATTTAAAGTGAAAATTGAGAATGTACGAAAACGTTTAGATGAAAAACGTGAAGTATATGATGCGCAGAAAAAAGAGGTAGACAAACTACAAGGCGAGCACCAAGCATTACAAGTACAAGGTTTTGACGCGGAGAAAATGATGGCAATTAGCGAAAGTGAAATAGCCAACTACAACCGAAGTATTGCACAGTTAAAGCAAGACAATGTAACAAAGGAAGAGCGCATAACAGAAGCTAAAAATAAATTAGACATTCTTGAAAAAGAAATAGCGGAACAACGAGAAGAATTAGAAAGTCTTTTATCAAAAAAAGAACGTGCCAATGAAAACATCCTTTCGCATCAAGAAAAACTAGAAGGCAGCCGTAATACTTGGATGGCCGAAAACAGAAAACTAGATGCTAAACAAAATGAGCATCAGTTAATCAAAGAATTAGTTGAGAAGCTAGAAGGCTTCCCTGAAAGTATCAAGTACTTAAAAAATAATAGTGAATGGTCAGTAGACGCTCCACTCCTATCTGACATTTTTGAAGTGGAAGATGAATACACATCAGCTATTGAAAACTACTTAGATAAATACCTAAACTACTACGTAGTTGAGAATAAACAACAAGCCTTGGATGCTATTGAAATTCTAAAACGAAATAAAAAAGGTAAAGTAGGCTTCTTTATCCTGAGCGAAATTGATGGTGCTGATAGTACAAGCGCTCCCCAAGGAATAGGCGCTGTATCTATTATTAAAAACGAAGCAAAGTATAATCAATTATTAAAATCATTACTGGGTCATGTAGCCATTACTGAAACAGGAGAAGGCCATGCACAGAAAGGTCAAATAATATTAAGTAAAGATGGTAGCTCTTACAAAAGTGCTAACGCTATAGTTGGTGGTTTCAACGGAGTATTTGAGAACAACAAAATTGGCCGTACCCAACGCTTAGACAAGCTAGGAACAGAGATTGAAAGTTTAATATCAAGTGCTGAGAAATTTAAAGTAGAGATGTCTTCTTTGCAAGAGCAAATCCTTGGTTTTAATCAAGACCTAAACGAGCAACTGATTAAACAAAAAACCAATGAACTAAACCAAAAAGAGATACAACACGCTCGCTTAGTACAAGAAATTGAAAATAGTAGTAATCAAAAAACACAAAGCGCAGAGCGTATTACAACTCTTCAAGAAAATATTACAAATAAAAACAATCAGATTGAAGCATCGCGCAGCACTTTTGATAACGCAAAGCAGCAATTAAGCAAAGCTTTTGAATCTTGGCAGAACTCTAAACAAAAATTTGAAGTAGCCGAACAGGATTACAACCGCTTGCAAGAGGAGTATAACACACAAAATATTGTACTAACCAAGCAACAAAGCAAGCTGAATGAGCTAGAACATGAACGCAAGATTATTGCACAGCAATTGCAAAGCAATCATGATAAAATAAACAGCTACGAACAACAAAAAGAAGACACCGCTAAACAATTAGAGGAAACAGAAAACAACTTAAAGGAAACGCAAGAAACACTTTTTGAATTATTAAAGAAAAAAGAAACAGAGGAGAAAACCTTAAATGAAAAAGACCAGGCCTTCTACAAATTCAGAAATGAAATTGCTGAGGTAGAAAGCGCTTTGAACAAACGACGTCGTGAGAAAGAGCAATCTGAAACTTTATTAAACTCTATCAAAGACAAATTAAACAATATGAAACTAGAGCTTACTTCTATGAAGGAGCGATTACATATTGAGTTTAGAATAGACTTAGACAGTGTATTGAGCGAAGATAGAAAGACTGAAAAGCCAATAGAGGAACTAAACGAAGAAGTTGAAAAACTAAAGAAACGCATTGGCAATTTAGGAGAAGTAAATCCTATGGCTGTTGAAGCATTTAGTGAAATGAAAGCTCGTTATGATTTCATAACCGAGCAACGCGATGATTTAAATCAAGCAAAAGAAAACTTACTAGCCACTATTCAAGAAGTAGAAGAAAGTGCTAATCAAAAATTCTTAGATACCTTCCATGCCGTGCGTGAGAACTTTATCAACGTATTTAAAGCGCTCTTTACTGAGGATGACCAATGTGACATGAAACTCACAGACCCAGATGATCCGGCAGAAACAAGCATTGAAATATACGCTCAGCCAAAGGGTAAAAACCCAAAGACAATCACCCAGCTTTCTGGAGGAGAAAAGACCTTGACGTCTACCGCTTTCTTATTCGCTATTTATCTCATTAAGCCGGCTCCATTCTGTGTATTAGATGAGGTAGATGCACCCTTGGATGATGCCAATGTAGGTAAGTTCATGAAAATGATACGCAAATTCTCAGACAACTCACAGTTTATTATTGTTACGCATAACAAACAAACGATGAGTATGGTTGATGTAATTTATGGAGTTACTATGCAAGAAGCGGGTGTCAGCAAGTTAGTTCCTGTGGACTTTAGAAGTTTAGAGGATAATATGTTTGGGTAGGTAGATTAATCTACTCAGTTTAGCGTATAATTTTAACTTATTTATTAGCATGAATGACTTTAGTAAATAATTTATCATGAGCATTTAAAACAAACTTTGTACCCATTATTACAATTAGACAACAAGGACTTACATAAGAAATTCGTACTTTCAATCGATGAAGGCAATCATTACCACGCTGGCTTTAGTGATTCTTTGTACCCTAAGTGCGCGTGCTCAAAAAGTATTTTCTGTAGATTACGAATCTCAAGCGGATGTAAAGGTATTTGTAGTGAAGTACGAATCTCAAGCAGACCTCAAAGTATTCAAGCAGAAATACGAAAGCAATGCTCGTGGCAATGAAGGCGATTGGTTCTTTGTAAAATATGATTCGCAAGCTGATAAAAAAATATTCTTTGTAAAGTACGAATCTCAAGCTGATTTAAAAATATTCTTTGTTGATTACGAGAGCCAAGCAGGCTGGAAAAAAAATTCAAAGAAACATTTAATGTATTAGTGCCTTAGCACTAACAAAAGTTCCTTGATTCTTAAACCAAGTGATTTGACGCTTGGCGTAATTACGCGTATGTTGCTTGATTTTTTCAATCGCAAACTCTTCAGTTCCTTTCCCATCAAAAAAAGCAAACAACTCCTGATAACCCACTGTATTCAAAGTGTTTAATCCTTTTAAAGGGTATAGTTCCCTTACTTCTTGAACCAAACCGTTTTCAACCATCATATCTACTCGCTGGTTTATTTGTTGGTATAATGTTTCACGCTCGACTTCTGTTGTATAGTATTCAATATCAAAGGGTCGTTGTACCTTCTCTCCAATTTGCTTATCCAAAATGGAATAGCCATGACTTTTATAAAAGATTAAAGCACGTCTCAATCGCATGTGATTATTAATATCTGCTTTTTCATAAAAAGCAGCATCTGTTTTTTTCATTTCTTCTTGCAACCAACTCAAGCCTTTTTCTTTAAACGTCTCTTCAACCTCCATTTTAATCGCAGGATTATCTTTAGGCATATCATCTAATCCTTCACAAAGAGCTTTTATATAAAGACCTGTTCCTCCAACACAAACAGCCACATCTTTTGTCTCAAATATTTTTTCAAGAACATCCAATCCGTAACGCTCGTACTCACCAGCTGTAACTGCTTCATGAATACTATGAGAATTAATAAAATGATGCTTAACTTCTGCTAACTCTACTAGATTAGGCTTAGCAACAGCAATGCCTAATTCCTTATAGCACTGCCTACTATCCGCACTTAATATGTCCGTTTTGTATTTTTTGGCAACCTTTATAGCCAAGCTCGATTTGCCCGAAGCGGTGGGCCCGCCAATGACAATTAGTTTTTTCATTAATCCATTGTTGGCATTGGAGGTATTTCATCACCTCCTTCAATATTTGCGTCAGAAGAATCTACTTCATCCAAATCATACTTCTCTTCAATTTCAACAACAGCGTCTTTTTCTACACTGTTCTTGCCAAATTGCGCTGGAGAAATACCTACTTCTCGAATACACATAGGATAACCGCTAAGATCCATCGGGTCAGGACGCATATTAATAAGCTCAATTTGCAACTCCCATTTTTTCTTATGATTAGTTACATAGACAAACTTCTGATGCTGATCCGTTAAGAACGCACCAATCGGTGTTTTCATCATGGACAACGCTTCAGCTCCACGAATATTCTTTTCAACCGTTGAAGAAATAGCCTGTCCCTTGCGCCAATAATCATCACTCACGTGAATAGTTGCTTCCATCTTAGGTGGAAAAGCAAAGTGTTTTTTTATACTTTCATGAAATTCCATGAAGGTTTGCGTGTTTACTATAACAATATCACGCAACACATTCATATCATCTTCCCAACGCAGGTTAAATTTTAATAAGGACATTACTGCGAAATTAGTAAAGGAAAGGTGCATTAAGGTAATTTTGGCTTCTTAATCTTATCAAATTATATTGTAAAGCAGGCCAATTACGCTTTGCAAGAATTATCTTTACAGACCGAGATTATGACGAAAGACCTGATGCTCCGCGCTTACCGAATGATGATGACTGCCAAAGCCATGGCAGATCTTTATGATGAGAAAAAGTCAATTACCAAATATGTACATAGCACATCACGAGGCCATGAAGCCATACAGCTGGCTACCGCTTTTCAGTTATTACCCCAAGATTGGGTAAGTCCTTATTATCGTGATGAAAGTATCATGTTAGGTATGGGCTGGCGTCCTTATGAACTTATGTTACAATTATTGGCAAAAGGTGACGATCCCTTTACTGGAGGAAAAGAATATTATAATCACCCGAACTCACTAAGAGAAAAATTTCCAAAAATAATACATCAAAGTAGTGCAACAGGTATGCAGGCAATCCCCACTACAGGTTTAGCGCAGGGCATACAATATAAAGAGAAGCAGGGATGGAGTGAACATGATGAGAAACCGGTAGTCATTTGCAGCTTAGGCGATGGCAGTGTGACAGAAGGTGAAGTAAGTGAGGCCTTTCAATTTGCAGCATTACATCAATTGCCCATCATTTACTTAGTACAGGATAATGACTGGGGCATTAGTGTTACAAGCGAAGAAGCAAGAACGATGAATGCCTATGAATTTATCGAAGGCTTCAAAGGAGTAGAACGATTACAAGTAGATGGTAGTGACTTTGAAAAAAGTTATGAAACCATGCAAAATGCGATACACTTTGTACGCACCCAACGTAAACCAATATTAATACATGCAACCGTTCCATTATTAGGTCACCATACTTCTGGCGTTCGTAAAGAATGGTATAGAAGCGAAGAGGATCTGGCGAAACATTATAAAGATGACCCTGGACCGAAATTAAGAGAAGCATTATTAGCACAAAATGTAAATGCTGAAGAGTTAGATAATATTGAGGCGGAAGAAATAGCATTCGTAGCTAAAGAGTTTAATTTAGCCGTTGCTGCTGATGAACCAACATTAAGCACAGCGACTGAAAATGTATTTGCCCCTACTCCTGTAACGGAAGAAAAAGGTGAGCGCTCTCCAGCGAATGGCGAAATGGTTGTTATGGTAGATGCCGCGATGCATGCGGTAGAAGAAATTATGCGCAAGCATCCTGAGTGTCTTTTTTATGGACAAGATGTTGGCGGTCGATTAGGTGGTGTGTTTAGAGAAGCCGCAACCTTGGCGCAAAAATTTGGGGATGACCGTGTATTTAACACTGCCATTCAAGAAGCATACATTATTGGTTCAACGGTGGGTATGAGTGCTGTTGGTTTAAAACCGATTGTTGAAGTACAATTTGCCGATTACATATACCCTGGTTTTAATCAGTTGGTTACTGAAATATCTAAAAGTTGTTATTTGAGCAATGGTAAGTTTCCTATTAATATGCTACTACGTGTGCCTATTGGTGCCTATGGCGGCGGCGGACCTTACCATAGTGGAAGTATAGAAACTATAATTGCCAACATTAAAGGATTAAAGGTTGCTTACCCAAGTAATGCGGCCGATATGAAAGGTCTTATTAAGGCAGCCGTCTATGATCCTAACCCAGTGGTTATGTTGGAACATAAAGGCTTATATTGGAGTAAAGTACCAGGCACGGAAGAAGCTAAATGCATTGAACCTGCTGAGGATTATATTTTACCTTTTGGAAAAGGAATAAAACACTTAGAAGCTGATCAAGCGTTTATTGATTCAGGAGAAAGTCTTTGTGTTGTAACTTATGGCATGGGTGTGCATTGGGCGTATAATGCGGCTAAGAGCTTCCCAGGACAAGTTGAGGTTATTGATATTAGAACGCTATATCCATTAGATGAGGAACTAATTTTTGGCAGTGTGAAGCGTCATGGCAAGTGTATCGTACTAACTGAAGAGCAGTTGCGTAATTCATTTGCCGAGGCATTGGCTGGGCGTATTGGAAAAGAATGTTTTTATCAATTAGATGCTCCAGTGCAAACGATTGGAACGGCAGATGTTCCTGCTATTCCAATGAATATGGGATTAGAGAAAGAAGTATTACCGAGTGCTGAAAAAGTAAAAGACGCTATCGAAGAACTATTGAATTACTAAGGCGTGATTATCATTGAGGGACTTATTGTTTTTTTGATTGTAGGCTTAATGAGCTTCTTTAGCAATATACCTCCTGGTTTTGTCAATGTAAAAGTAATTGAGACTTCACTGTTTAAAGGATATCACAAAGCTATCAAGGTAGCTCTAGGCGCAGCCATTGCAGAGTTAACGTATGCAGGTGCGGCATTAATTACTTCTCTCTTTATACAACGCTTTCCGGTGCTCGTTTTTTTCTTGGGCATATTCATTACGGTTATTCTTATAGTGTTTGCTTACAAATATTTTACGGGTAAATCCTATGCTGAACAAATAGAGGATTCTAAAATTGAATTTACTGACGATGATAAAGAGCGCAATCATTATGTGTATGGTTTAGGTTTAGGCTTGCTCAATCCGCAGATGTTCCCTTATTGGTTTTTATTCTTTACGGTAACATTAACTAGTTATGATATTCAATTTAGCAGTAGTTATTACTTAGCTATTGCTGGTGCAGTATTAGGAGGCTTTGCCTTGCTTTGGACTTACTCCATTTTAGCAGCCAAGTATCGTAGAAAGATATTTACAGTTTTCGCCAAGTACCCTATTAATCTTTATGTAGGTTGGATGTTTATTGTCTTGGCTATTTTCCAGATTGTTCGTTTATATCTGAGCTGCCCGGCAGAAGAAATTACTTCATTATACAACAGCTTTTTTTAATCTTTATTATGCGGTCTATCATTCAGCATTTACGATTTCCGTTTTCTTATTTGTTGTTGCCTGTATTTTTATTTGCATTAGTTCGCGTTGATTTGTACCAAGCAAATACAATGCATATTTGGCTACTTTTTTTTATACTTCACTTCCTAGTTTATCCAAGTAGCAATGCTTACAACTCATTACAAGATCAAGACATTGGAAGTATAGGATTAATTAAAAACCCATTACCCGCCGACAAAAAAATAGCTAGTGTTTCACTTGCTATGGATATGATCGCCGTGCTACTTTCCTTTATTATTTCATGGCCTACTGCATTATATATATTCATTTACATAATAGCATCGCGCCTATATAGTTATAGAAAGCTTCGTTTAAAAAAGTATCCCATCATTGGTTTTTTAGTCGTGTTTTTTTTTCAAGGGGCATTTACATACTTCCTTGTAATTGATAGTTTAGAGGACTTCACATTTAATCTATGGATGAATGTCATGCCTATTTACGCTATCGTCTCTTCTTGTTTGATCGGTGCCATCTACCCTCTTTCACAAATATACCAGCATGCTGAAGACAAAGCTGATGGCGTAACAACCATAAGTTACCTTCTCGGGAAGAAAGGAACCTTTATCTTTTCAGGCATCTTTTTTCTTTTGGGCATCTTGTTTTTTTCCTTGCCAATTTATAACACGCCAGAACAGTATTTAATTTACTTATTCTTACTCTTTCAATTACCGAGTTTAATTTATTTCAACTATTGGTTTTATCAAGTGATTAAAGATGAGCGAGAAGCTAATTTTAAACATACCATGCGCATGAACTTGATTTCTGCTAGTTGTATGAATTTGTTTTTTCTTTGGATGATATTATTTAATTAGAATTACATTGAGTAAGCAAGAGCAAATATTATTCTCAATTGCATTCATACTAACTGCTGTTGCATGTTATATAGATTACAGAATACTTAATATAGCGTTTACAATCGATCTTGATTTTGAGGTATGGCTGTTAATATTCTATTCGTTACTATTCTTACCGTGTTTATACTTTGCCGTATTCTACATAATTGATTTAATTAAACTCTTGAATGGAAAAGATCTAAAACGAAATCATTTGTTCGTTATGGTTTACAACTTAGTGGTACTTAGCTTACATTTCATTTTAATCTATTATTTAAAATATGCTTGTTGATTTTGCAGCAATTCGTTTAGCAAATCGAATAAAATGAGATGTTGTATCTTTAGGCTATGCCTTGGTGTAAATATATAATTCCTTTAATCTTTATTTGGATCACGTGATAACTGTGGGGAGTAAATTATCTTTGGGGTTAAATTTTAAGATTTGGCAGAACATTTTATATCACACTTTCTTCCATCTGGCATTCTAGCTTATTTTGTAATAACAGATATTAAAGAGCTAGGCTAT
>CALIIL010000019.1 GCA_938017685.1 uncultured Chitinophagaceae bacterium | reverse complement strand
GTCCTCATTTGAAATGAAAAGGGAGTTTTGCGTTTAGTCATTATTGAACTGTATATTTTTAAATGAATAAGATGTTTTCCTTGTGGGTATAAAGCGACTATTGTGCGTAGCTCAAACCAAAGCCAAATTTAAATAAAGGATTCTCGCTATCATACGGTACATCTGTTTTTTGATTAGCCACCGCTTCCATAGAAGATGGTAACTCAAACGGTAATTTTCCTTTGGGTGACGAATTTCCAAAAAGTACCTCGCAAACCGATTGATCGCTTGCGCCATAATCAGCAATGAGTGCCTGTGCAGCTGCTGTAATTTCTGGTATCACAGCTGGTCTATCTAAATATAAATTTACAACAGTGGGGACAGTATTCATCAGTTTTAAAATTCTTTCCTTCTCTGCCCCTTTAAAATCTAGATCTCCATGGTGAAAGCCTTTTGCAAAAAAGTTATTCGTATCTACAGGATACCAAGGTGTGTCTAAGCGTATTAAAGCAAGATCTGCATCTTTAGGTTGAGTAACTACTTTAGCATAATTTGCTACTGTTGTACTGTCTATATTCTCTATATACACCTTGAGCTCATTTTTTGCTAACGGGAGGGTATTTTCTTTATTTTTAAGAAGTGTCATTGATTCTCTTTGAGTTCTTTCCCCAAGTTCTTTAGACGATTTTTTATTCAGCACACTAGCCACTTTACTTTCATCTACAAATGGATTGTCAAATAACCCTAATTTGAATTTTTGTCTCAGCAAACGTATGATAGATTGGTCGATTCTTTCTTCGGTTAGTTTTCCATTTTTGACTAATTGTACGACTAATTCAGGACGGCTTTCTCCACCAAATTGATCACAACCTGCTTCTATAATTTTCAAGGCTCGTTGTGTAGCATTTAAATCTTCTACGCCCCAAGCTCTGGCTTTCCATATCACATCGGGCCCCATAGGGATGTCTGTAATTAATCCCCAATCGGTACAAACAACACCGTCATATTTATATTTTTCTCTCAAAAGCGTGGTAATGATTGCTTTGTTGTAACTCATCGCTACATTTTCATCGGTTTGATCTGTAGGAACTCCATAGTAAGGCATGATCGCAGCTGTTTTGGCTTCAAATGCGGCTTCAAAAGGAATTAGATGATAATCAAAATTATCGCCTGGATATATTTGACCTTCCTGAAATGAAAAGTGAGGATCTAACCCATTTTTTTGAGGACCACCGCCTGGAAAATGCTTTGTCATACATGCAACTCCATTAGAAAGACTATCTCCTTGTAACCCTTCAATATAGGGCTTCACCAATCTTGCGGTTAACTCAGCATCTTCACTAAAGTTCCCACTGATTCTTGCCCACCTTGGCTCGGTGGCCAAATCTATTTGAGGATGTAAAGCTTCTCTAATTCCTATAGCTAGGTATTCTTCTCGCACAATGTTTGCAAATTCTTTGACAAGGGATTCATCTCCTAAAGCCGCAAAACCAGGCATCTCGCAAAACTGACTAAAACCAGTAGAAGCCATACCAATTACGTTCTTCCCTAAATGATGGCGTGGGTCTGAGGCTATGGTCACAGGGATTCCTAAACGATCTGCTTCTGCCTCACGTTGTACATTATTATACCAAGTGGCAAAGATTTTAGGATCTGCAGGAATATCCCAAATATTAAAATGCGTCATTTTAAGGCTGTCCATATTAAACACCGCAGATTTCATTCTAGCGGCAGGACCTTCTAATCCTTGATTCCCATCAGCTAAACCATCTGTACTTACAGGGGCTCCATTAATAAACATCATCCCCGCTTTTTCTTCTAAGGTCATTTGACGTAATAGGTCAGAGACACGAACATCAATGGGTTGCGAACTGTCCTCGTAGGGATCTAACGTATTATTGTTATTCAAGTCTCTGAATTGAATATGATCTTTGGTCACCACTTTTTGTGAGATACCGCTTACGAGTGATGGTAATGTGACCTCTTCTTTCGTTTGGCACGAAATGCATAAAGTTAACGCTACAACAGATAAAAATAGATGTTTCATAAGGCTTAAAAGTTAATGTGTCGTATTGACACATTAAAAATACTAATTAATTTGTTACTTTGACGAAATAAAATATTTTATTTGTAATCAATGAAAAACAAAAGCTTTGCAGACAATTTTGTAAAAGACCTTCTCAGGTTTGTTCCTGGGGTTTCTTTAGACTGTGTGGTGTTTGGATATCGCGATGGCATTTTGAATGTTTTATTACTAAAACACCGCAATGTTGATGCTTGGACTTTACCCGGAGGGTTTTTACTTTCTGATATGGAAATGCAAGATGCGGCCCATGATATTTTATATAAACGTACTGGATTACAAGATATCTTTCTCACACAGTATCATACCTTTAGTAGTCTTCATCGAGGATGGGATGTTAACGAGCAGAGTAGGTTAGCCATCGCGCAAGTACAATCTACTTGGGAGGTCAAACACAAGGAGCTCTTGACCAAATGGTTTCACCAGCGATTTATCTCAACGGCGTATTTAGCCTTAATTGAAGCTGATAAAGCATTGCTAACGACAGATTATCTAAGTGAGCGATGTGAGTGGATTCCTATTACGGACTTGCCTAATCTGGTGCTCGATCATGCTCAGATGATTCAAATGGCTTTAGAATATTTAAAGGTTCAAATTAATTATTTGCCTATAGGGAAGTCTTTACTCCCCGACAAGTTTACCATGTCTGACTTGCAAACCCTTTATGAATCCATAGTACAACGTAAGTTGGATCGAGGTAATTTTCAACGAAAAATGTTGAAACTTGGCATTTTTAAAAGACATGAAAAGTTAATGACTGGTGCCTCCAATAAAGCTCCTTTTCTTTACAGCATTGATGACCAGCGCTATCATCTTTTACTTTCTGAAGGGATCCGTTTTCGTTAGATCTTATTTTAAGTCTTTTACTCGATAATCGAGATTTAAGTGCTTCGAGGTTTGTATCGAGATTAAATGGTTTTTTCCTTAAAATACGCTGTGGGATTGCTCCAGGTAGTTTATCGCTAGCTCTATTCGGTGGTTTTTTGCTTTCGCGAAAGCGTATAAGAAAGAATATATATAGGAGTCGTCTTTCTGATGATTAATTGCTTTAGAGACTAGGAAGAATTAGTCAATTTGATACAGTGTATAGTGCCCTGTTTTTCCTTTTAATGTAGTTTTAAAAGTTGTGTGTTTTGGGTATGTTTTTTCGATGTTTAGATAGGCTTGTTGGGAGAGTAAGAGGTTGGTGCCAAATTCTTTGTTGGTCTAGGTATGACTCATTCGTTGTTTTATATCATCCAGTAACTTCGATACAATTTTAAAACTCCATGTTATTACGTTTTAAAATCACTCAGTCACCTACTGAGTTTATTTTATTTTTAGCATCCAGCATTCGAAAATCACAAATTCCAAACCTCAAAAAATAAAATCACAAAAGACTT
>CALIIL010000018.1 GCA_938017685.1 uncultured Chitinophagaceae bacterium | reverse complement strand
CAGCAAGCTGAGTTTGAGACCAGTTTTTAGCTTTTCTAAGTTCTAATATTCTATTGCCTAAAGTATTTATTTGCGACATAAATCACGTAATTATTAACACAAAAGTACATATCTGTAGTATGTTTTAGCTAATTATAATGCTTATTGTGAATAAGATATAACTAAAAGGAGAATTGAAATACTGCAAATGTGTTTATATTGCGACATATTAGTAGCATCTAATGAATATCCACAATGTCCAACTCCCGCTTCGGCTTTAACGGTCAAGAGAAGGATAACGAGATTAAGGGCATTGGGAATAGTTTAGATTTTACTGAAAGGATATATGATAGTAGATTGGGCAAGTTCTTGAGTATCGATGGACTAACTGCTAAATATCCATGGTATACTCCCTATCAATTTGCTGGTAATACTCCTATTCAAGCCATTGATATTGATGGTTTGGAGGAATGCATTATGACATTTAGATTTGAAGATGGTAGGGCTACACAGTTAAAAACTGTGAAAAATAGTTACATTGTCCGTGAGAAGCAGGTTGTTAATCGCTATGCAACATACAAAGACGTTATATATGATAAACGTACAGGAAAACCTATGGAACAGTCTCAAATAGGTCAAGTGCAATATCAATATAAAGATGGTGATGGGAATAGTTTGAATATAAGGAGAGACTATGACGGAAATTATGTGCCTGGCAATAATGAAATGATGCCTTTAGGAGCTAATAATTTGTTGGGGTCTGTCTATATTGGTCCAGTTAACCCTACATATACTGATGAAAATGGGGAAACTCAGGCTGACTATAGAAGAGAGCCGCAGGATGAAGTCGATGCTGCGGCATTAAAACATGACCAAGCCTATGACGCCTTGGGTGCATCTGGACCGAAGAGTGCATTTTTTGATGAAGCAACCTTAGGGGCTGATAAAGCTCTTGTGAAAGATGCACAAGCCGTAATTAATAAAGGGACAACGGGTACTGATAATGTTACAGGTAAAAAGGTAACGGGAAGAACTAGGTCTAGGGCTAAAAAGGTTAAAGCATTATTTAATATTATTACGAAGTCGAAAAGTTCTACTTTTGATTGGAAGGATATTAAATTCCCAACAGGTCCAAATAAATTTTAATTTTATAGAGATGGCAGGTAAAAATTATATCTTTCTTATTGGTTCAATTATTCTTTATTGGTTCAATTATTCTTTTTTCATCTTGTGCAGGAACATTTGGAAAAATCAAGCAGTATAGTTTTCCTGATATCAGGCTAAACGAACTAAAAACCAAGGCAAATAATTATTTAAACTTACGCCCTCATTTAACTGACATCGATACGTCTAGATATAAAGTAGGAAAAAGTACACTCATTGATGGCTTCTATTACCTTACAATTAAAAGTGGCGAAACGAAATACTTATTAAAGTATGCTTATACAATACCTGTAATTAACAATGATACCATACCTCATATTGTACTTATTTCTGGTTCTATTCGTGGACATGGCATGCCATTTGCTAAGGATTTGAAGAGGTCTGAGAAAAAGTTGTTTAGTAAATTGTTTGAAGAATATTTTATCGATAACTTGAATAATTATAAACATTGAGAAGTGATGTTGTAAATTCGAAAATGAACGAAGTGAATATTGAAAACTGGGATAGTAAGGGCGGAGCTCTTACCCCGCTGGTCGTAGTGTTCACGATTAATACTTTATGAGATGCTGTGCGTAGTCTGCGACTACGCACTATTATTTTATATAACCTCGCTGTTGGTAGAATGAAAATGAAGGAGTAAGCTGTAAAGGCTGTGCTGAGTTTGCAACTCAGTACAAATAATAAACACACGCTAGCGTGTACTACTTAATTTAATATTTATTTTAATCGTAGTATCCTGAGTTACAAACTCAGGATAGCAAGTTTGTATAAACGCCTTCACTATTATTTTTATTAACGAGCATAAGTTATCAGCTGTGCTGCGTTTTCAACTCAATACAAATAAGTAACAAGTACTAATCCGCGTTAGGGATAGTAGTGGAAAGCCCACAGTGCGCTGCAGCGCGCGAGGACTTGCAACGGATAGCCCGACCCGAAAGGGAAACGCCCAAGAGATAAAAACGAGAATTGATTTTTTGCCTTTACTTTTGTAAGCTCATGCAGTTAACGGAAAAAACGATTGACGAAACAAAACAGGGCGAAGCTTTTGCTCCAATTGATTCTCAAAATGAATATGATAAGAAGTTTTATATTGAGAGCTATGGTTGCGCCATGAATTTTAATGATAGTGAAATCATTGCCAGTATTCTTTATGATAATGGTTACGGTGCAACAAAAAATATTGAGGAGGCTGATTTAGTATTACTTAATACATGCTCTATCAGAGATAAAGCAGAGCAAACGATCCGTTACCGCTTAAACCATATTAGAGGTTTGAAGCGCAAGCGTAAAGGTATGCTCGTGGGTGTGCTGGGTTGTATGGCGGAGCGCTTGAAAGAAAAATTACTAGAAGAAGAAAAATTGGTTGATATTGTTGTGGGACCAGATGCATATAGAAGCTTGCCGGTCTTATTGCATGAGGCTCAAGGTGGTCAGCGCGGCGTTAATGTACTTTTATCAAGGGAAGAAACGTATGCAGATATTAATCCGGTAAGATTAGATGCTAATGGTGTTCTTGGCTATGTATCAATTATGCGTGGTTGTAACAATATGTGTTCGTTTTGTGTAGTGCCTTTTACACGAGGGCGCGAGCGAAGCCGTGATCATAATTCTATTATTCGTGAGACCAAAGATTTGTATGATAAAGGATATAGAGAAGTAACCTTATTGGGACAAAATGTAGATTCGTATAATTATATAGATAGTGATACCCATGAAGAAATAAGTTTTGCCAGATTATTGGAGTTGGTTGCTTTGGCTGTTCCTTCTATGCGGATTCGCTTTAGTACTTCACATCCAAAAGATATTACGGATGATGTATTATATACTATAGTAAAATATAAAAACATTTGCAACTACATACACTTGCCTATACAAAGCGGAAGTACAAGGGTATTACAATTAATGAATAGAACGTATACGCGCGAATGGTACCTGCACAAAGTAGATCGTATTAAAGAAATTATTCCTAACTGCGGAATTAGTACGGATATTATTACTGGTTTTTGTAGTGAGACTGAAGAGGAGCATCAAGAAACGATGACTGTTATGGAATATTGTAAGTACGATCTGGCCTATATGTATTTCTATAGCGAACGCCCAGGAACTCTCGCCGAAAGAAGATACGAAGATGATATTCCTGAAGAGGTAAAGAGAAGACGATTAGCCGAGGTGGTGGCCTTGCATAGAAAGCAGACTTTGGAAAATAATACGAAGGAAATTGGCAAGATACATGAAGTGCTGGTTGAAGGGCCAAGTAAGAAAAATGAAGAAGAATATTGCGGGCGTACGGATACAAATAAGTTTGTTGTGTTTCCAAAAGGCAAATTAAAAAAGGGAGATTTGGTTACGCTTAAAATTGAAAGCTGCAACGGGGCTACACTCTTCGGATGCGAGACTGAGGCCTAGTTTATCCAATTTAAGGAAATATTATACCCTTTATGTCATACTTCGCTGTATTTTTGTCACTTAATGTTGAGTGAACAAGAGTTACAGTCTTTAAAAAATAGATTTAGTATAATAGGCAGCAGCCCTGGATTAAACTATGCCTTGCGTGTTGCAAGTCAAGTGGCTAGTACTGACCTCACCGTTCTTATCCTTGGAGAGAGTGGTGTTGGTAAGGAAGTATTTTCAAAAATTATACATTCCTTCAGTGCTAGAAAGCATGAACCATTTATTGCAATAAACTGCGGAGCTATTCCTGAGGGAACAATCGATAGTGAGTTGTTTGGACATGAAAAAGGTTCTTTTACCTCGGCGGTAGATAATCGCAAAGGTTATTTTGAAACGGTCAATGGCGGAACGATATTCTTAGATGAAATTGGTGAGATGCCCATTGGTACGCAAGCAAGATTATTACGTGTATTAGAAACGGGTGAATATATTAAAGTAGGTAGCAGTAAAGTGCTTAAAACCAATGTGCGTGTCATTGCGGCTACTAATAAAGATTTGAAGGAGCGTGCACAAGTTGGTAAGTTCAGAGAAGATTTATACTACCGCCTCAATACAGTGCCAATTAGGGTGCCAGCTTTACGTGACCGTACTGATGATATTCCTTTATTGTTCAGGAAGTTTGCCGTGGATTTTGCGGAGAAGTATCGTACCGAACCTATTCGTCTTTCGGAAGAGGCCAATGTATTATTGCGCAATTATTCATGGCCTGGAAACATACGTCAGCTTAAAAATATGGCGGAGCAAATATCAGTATTAAGCCAAAATAAAAAGGTAGAGGTAGGCGATATTCGATATTATATTCCCGAAGAAAACTCGGCAGATAGAATGCCTGCCCTAATTCAAAAAGAGGGTGGTGCCAGTGGAGAGAATGAATTTTCTAATGAAAGAGATTTGTTGTACAAACTCTTTTTTGATATGAAAAAAGATGTAACCGATGTAAAGAAAATGTTCTTCGAAATAATGAAGAACCCTGCAGCGGCACAACAATATACAGGTGTAGCGAATTATGAAAGTCAGGTGGAGAGAAGTGAAACTTACAAGCCTGCCTTGAGCGAAATTCCTGAGCAAATCGCCGAAGGGAATAATCCAATCATTATCTCGCAGGGTAATCATGAAACAAGCAGTGCGCAAGAGATTGAAGAGGTATTAGACTTGTCTGAAAATGAAAAAAAATTAATTACGAAAGCACTTAAAAAACATAGAGGTAGAAGAAGAAATGCAGCATCTGAACTGGGTATAAGTGAGCGCACTTTATATAGGAAAATTAATGAATATAATATCGATGAATAAAGTAGTATTATTTATTGTGTTGCTTGGTATGAGTTCTTGCGGGATTTATAGTTTATCGGGTGCTGCTATAGCAGGAGAAACAATTAATATTCATTTTATAGAAAATAATGCACCTACGGTTGCACCATCTTTAAGTGCAACATTTACCGAAAAACTAAGGCAACATATTACTTCCTTATCATCACTTACTCAGGTTGATAATGACAAAGCAGATTTTGATATAAACGGTAGTATTACAACTTATAACGTGACTGTAGCCTCTATTTCGGGTACGGAAACCTCAGCTCGTAATAGATTAACGATTGGCGTAAATATTGTCTTTGAAAATAGGCTTGATGAGAAAAAAAACTTTACAAAAACCTTTAGTCGCTTCGCAGATTTTAATGCAAATCAAAACTTTCAGACAGTAGAGAATTCTTTAATCGAACAAATTGCGGATCAGTTAAAGGATGATATTTTTAATCAGGCCTTTGTGAATTGGTAGGCTGTAATCTTATATTTATTTAATCGTCTAATTACTATGAAAAATTCTAAGCTCTATATTCTTGCTGCTTTATTTATTATTGTTTTTCTTGGTTGTAAATTTTTAATACAAAACGGAGCGGCGGATGCAGGAGAAAAAGCTCCGGAAATAAAAGGTCAATTGATTTCTGGTGAAGCATTTTCTTTAGAGCAATTAAAAGGGAAGTATGTTGTTGTAGATTTTTGGGGAAGTTGGTGCGTGCCTTGTAGGCCGGTGATTTCAGAACTTAAGAAGTTGCAAACTGAAAAGGACGGTACATTTGAAATAGTAAGTGTAGCATTGGAAAAGCGCGAAGGTGCTGGACAAAAAGCGGCTGAGATACTTGGGCTAAACTGGAAGTATCAAATAGAAGAAGTCAGTAAGTTCGTAGCTTTTAATGGAACGGCTCGTGATTATGGTGTAACGGATATTCCGGCTACATTTCTTATTAATCCTCAAGGAGAATTAGTTGGTAAGATGCATGTAGCCGAAATAAGAAAACAGTTAGGGCTTTAAAATATTGCTCTTACCGTTGCGCGACCTGTATGAATGACATCAGCATCGCCCGGCTTGCGCCCCTCGTATTGCAAGCTCATCTCTATGCTCTTAGATAACTTTTTATCTAGCCCAGCTGCCCAGAGATAGTTTTGGCCATTCTGTAATCCATCTAACATAGTATAACCAACACCAGAGTTAGGATCACCGTTAAAGTTAATGCCGTTATAAGTTCCTCGGATATTTATGGATCCTGAGGAGGGCATATTATATTTTATATCCAAGTTGCCAGCGTTGGATATTGCTTTTTCATTCCCAAATTCTAATGAGTTTTGTCGTTGATCGTATTTGTAGGATGTTGTTATCCGTAACTGATTTTTTTTCAATAGAAATGTCAAGGATGGTTCTACACTATTATAGTTTATGTCATAACTCCTTCCATCAAGGAATTGAGAAAAGAATGAACGTTTACCTAATTTAATATTTTGATTGTAGGCAATATGTCTATTGATATTGGCTCTGCCTCTAAGTAAGTGTTCGATATTTCTTCTACGGTCTATTCCATAGTTTAATAAAGTTTTTCCTGTAGTTGTAGTTTGTACATAATCTAAGCCCCATTTATTACTAAAGCGATTAAAGAATACAGAATTAATAATACTGCTTGCATTATTGATTAATAAGCTATCGTCAAATTGAAATAGAAATGGATTGTATTGTGCAATGCCACGCTGGCCTAGGAAGCGGTTCTGAAGTTGTATGCTACTTTGGAAAAAGAAGTAAGACAAACCTTTTTTCAAACCTTTAATTTTTGTTCCATTCCAATAGTTTCTGGGGTTAAATGTTACTGAGTGGTTGAACTGAGAATACTTTGCTTTTACATATTGATTCGTGGGTGTAAATATTTTTATAAAGCGTTTCTCATCAGGGAAGTTGGCTATTTCAAATTCATTTAATTGGCGTAAACCATCATTGTTATAATCGCGCCATACATATACACCTTGTCCCGCAGGTACTTCTACATAAGCAAATTCTCTTTTTTGTTCCTGACCACTTCCAAACTCATAGAGCATATTGCCAGAAAGCATTCCTTTGAAAAAGCCATAATTATATTCTAAACGCCCTAGCAGACTTTCGTCGGCACGTTGAGGCGAAATGTTGCTGTCTACAACTTGCATTTGACGGAAAGTAGAGGTTAAGCGAATGCTTTGGTTTTTTAAAGAAAGGATTTGTCCGTTCAATGAAAAGTTGTGCGAGAAATTGGCCAAGCTAAGTTCTTCTGCTTTTTTTAAATAATCATCTCGATACATATAGCTGGCCGTAAACTGCTTCTTGGCTTCCGAACTGTTGCGCGCGTACAATCTATATTCATTAAATGAAAAGGCTGTAGGTAGCAAAGTGTCGTTCGTTGGATTGCGATACGTATTTTTTTCTTGTAAGTACTTTGCACCTAAAACCAAATTGTCTAATTTTTCAAAGGTCTTTTCTGCCGTTACGATGGGTCTGAAGAAATTGGTCTTGGCCACTAAAGAAGTTTGGCTAATATTATTGCCGCTCGCTTTTATGCGGTAGCCTTTTTTATTAAAAAATACTTCAGGGATGTGCTGGTAACCTTTATATGAACCACCACGTTGAAAGGTACCAAAGGTATAACCCACACCAAAGTCTTGCGACTTGCTTATTCGTACGCTTGCTTTTCCAAGGTGTTCATTCTCAGGTAACTCTTGTTCTGTGATATTCCAATCTCGAATAAACTCTACATTTCTAAATCGTTCGATAGGGTCAAATTGTTGTTGTACGAACTCATAGTTTACTTGTGCTTCGGATTGCCAGTCTTTGAATAGGTTTCTTTTTTCAGTGTATATTATTTTTTGCGCAACACCTAAGTTTTCATTATTGTCTATGCTCGAAAATGTATTGGGGTCATAATTACTAACCGCTGATTCAACCATTAGGCTTTTGTTGCTATCTATTTGATAGTTAGCAGCTGCCATAAGCATTTGCTGTTTTTTTGGTGTAACTAATAATATAACAGGTTCATAATCTCCTTGTGGTTGCCCGTTAACCGGTGCTATCCAAGAATATACGCGACCGTTGGCGGCATTAATACTTTGTATGTAGTTTCCGTTGCCTGCACCCACTTGTGAGAAACTCAATGAGTATTTGGCACTATCAGGATTCGTTGAGAAAACGTAAATGTTATTAAACATCGTAGAGTTTACCACAGTGTCCACGCGTTTATACAGTATTTTTTCAACAGAGAAAGTGTCGTCAAATCGTACGGCAGGATATTGGGCTTCCTTAATATTATTCCCGATAGTGCCTAAGAAGTTTTTTTGTAAAGAGTCTAAATCAGATTGTACCGGTTGGTTTTTTGCATCTTGATTGGCGTAAGCACTCACGCGAATGTTTAATTTATCATTGACTTGATAATCATCGCTTAAGTAGAGTAGGGAGTTTAAATAGTTACGGTCGGCAAATTCAAACTCGACAAATATGCGCAAGTCTTTGGTGATTAATCTTCGTGGCATAAAAGTAACCTCCGATGTATTATAATCAATGATGTAATCTTTGTCTTCGCCTCGCTCCAATTGAATACCATCAATATACACGCGCTCAGTTCCTGCTAGAACAATGAAGAAAGTCTCTCCGTTTGGGCCTGTTAATTTATAGGGGCCTTGGTTGCCCTCAAGCGGAGTGAGTTGGTTACGTACCCATTTACCTTTGGCAAAACTTGCTCCAGCTTGTATTGTATTTAATCCTTTCTTCGTTTTTGTTTTTGTTTCAAATAAACCTCCTTGTACACGCTTATAGAAATTCATGAAATAACTATTGGGCTTGCGCAATTCAAAATCTCCGGCAGTAAGCTTAGTGTTTTTTCTTTCTAGCTGAATGGATACTCGGTCAAATTCTTGAATCTGTTGTGTGTTCCCTTCGGGTTGAAAAGGGATGGTGTTATCTGTTATGGCTCCACGTATTTTTATGCTATCACCAATATTACCTTCAAGGTTCAAATTAAACTGAGAGTTTAAAACCACATCTTGATTATTACCAAAAGATAATGCGCGACCAAAGGTTCCGGCATAATCCATATTGCCAAAATCTACAAAGGCGCCTTGCTTTTGAGCATCCGCTCCAGTATATTGATAGTAGGGTGTAATAGCTACATTGGTTTCATAGTTGCGCTCTTTGTTTTTGTGCGTAATGGCTTTAGTAAATGAGAATGGAAATACACGATAGGTAATCTTAAATGAATCGGCTATTGGTTTTTTGTGCCATGTAAATTTACTCGCCGCATAATCAACAAAATAGTCGGTACTGTCATAAGCACAGATGATGGTGCCAGGGACAATACTGAGGCTATCTAGACTGATGGTATCGGCAAGCACTTTTAGTTTTTGCACACGAATATTTTGCGCAGGAACCGTGTTGGTTTGCGCTAATAATGATGTAGCAAAAAAGCTAAGCACGATAGTGAGTAATGTAAGCCTCAAATTGATTGTACTAATAACGCTTAAAAGTACGGATATTGTATAATTAGTATGGTAATCATATTCAAATTACATTGACTTTTTACAATTAAAGTATAATTGTTAGTAATGTCTTATTTTTAATATGTTTTAAGTTGTAAATGGCTCGATTATTTAAAATATTTATTTTTTTGATTTGTCTAATTCAAACAAAAAGTATGGCAGGACAATTTTTAAATAATATTGACTGTTATGTTTCTCATGAAAACTTGAACTGTAAATTAGTTAAAATAGAAAGTGTAGGAACAGAACTTATATACCATTTAAAAATTACAGATGTTTTAGTTGATCTAAATAAGTGGGATTACGTTGAGCTTAAAACAAAAAAGTTTGAGCTAACCAAATGGACGGAATATTCCAAAGGTTTTGAAGGTAAGCAAATTGTCAGTTATAGTTTTAAAAACGGTAAGTGTATGAGTATAAGTTCTTCACTTTTTGGAATGTGTGTGCCAGCGCCAATTGAGCTATACTATGATAAGAATATAAGTGCTCTTTTTATTCTCTATTCAGGTTTGCTTGAGAAACTGCCCAAAATGTCATTTCTGAATCTTAACTAATATTCTTCCTCTCCAAAGTATTCAAGAACAAGATATTACCCAAGCTGTCGTAGCCTTTGAATACATCCATACCATTCGTTTTCATACGACTTTCATGGAAACCAATGATGGTTAAGCTGGCGTTTTTAGAGTGTTCTGATATCAACTCTTTAATATTGGTATCTTCTTTTAGTTCAAGCACCGTGATGTTAAATGCACTTATAGGTAGGCGACCACTTTGGGTCAGTTCTATTAAATGTTCTTTTTCTGCTTGCATTGTTTCGGCAGGGAAGGCTGCAAATATTTTGATCTGGCTTTTCTTCCAGTCTTTATGTGCTGAAATAATGTAAGCCATCAAAATCATCATATTGCCATTCTGAACATCCTCGCGTTTAATCCAAACATGTATCTCTTTTTGTCTGCCAAATCCTTTACTTGAAATAGAAAGAACTGCAACATCATGCTTAGCAGTTTTAATAAGATTGTAATTTTCTACAATCTCTTCTAACCATTCGTTATTGCCTGTTTCGAACTCCAAGAGTAACATGTTATTGTCATGACCACTTACACTTGGCTGTTGCAATACTTGTACAATTGCACTGGTATTAGAAGGTGAGATTAAAGTGTCTAAAAATACATTTGATTTTTTTGAGATGCCTTTAAGCTCAGTCATTGCTTGCTGAGCAATATGTTTCGTTTCTTTAGAATAATAGCCTTTGTGGTAATGTATATACGTGCCAAAGCCATATTTCTGAGTAATCCATTGCATTAAATCGAGCGCGTCGTTATGCTCAAAACTATCTTGCGATAAGCATACAATACTCGGGCGCCAACTCTTGCTTGTAAGGTCTTTCTCAGATTTTTGCAGGAACACTTGCACGCTGCGTACAAACTGGAAGAATACACCTTGGAATATTTGTGCCATACCCTTCGTCGTTTTTAGGTACAAGCCAATACCAAAGTAAATACCAACCATCAATAAAATAGCAGCAATAGCATAAATAGAATTAATCTTAAACATAAGAAAAATACACATTAATGCACCTAATAAAGAAATGTACCAACGAGACTTAAAAGTCGGTCTATAGGATGGGTCACCGCTAAAATGTTGAAAGAAAGAGATTAAACATAGCGAACCATAAGTAACCATGAAGAACATGGATATAATTTCGGCCACGGCATTTACATCGCCCATCAAAACAAATACAAGCGCAATAATAGCTGTAATGATTGTTCCGTTTCGCGGTTCATTATTTGCTTTAACGCCTTTGTACAGCCAGTTGTTTAATCCTTTTGTTGGAAATACATTATCACCTGCTAATGCTTGCAGTGTGCGTGGTGCAACCATAAATGAACCAATGGCCGAACTAATTGTTGCAGCGGCTAAACCAATAGGAATTACAGGGCCCCAGAGTGCAATTTGTTGCATGATTAACTGGTCATCTCTTAGACTTTCAAGGCTTACATTTGTATACAATTTATAGGCCATGAAAATATAAATAACCATACCCGCAACTGTGGCAAAAATGGTTCCGCGTGGTATTGATTTACTAGGATCTTTTAAGTCGCCTGAAAGTCCAACGCCGGCTGTCATACCTGTGAAAGCTGGAAAAATTATGGCAAATACATAAAAGAAGTTTTCATTCTTTACTTTATCAAATAAACCTCCATTGGTTTCAAAATCAGGAGAAGCATGTCCCCCAAGAAAAAAGAATACCAATGAAACTCCTAATATTGCCACAACGATGTAGAGCATTTTCATGCCCAAGTCAGCTCCTTTAGTTACCATTAATAATATTAAAAGGATAAGTGCGGGCACACTAAAATAGCGCATGTCTGGCATGGCTATATTAAAGCTTTCGCGAAGCCACGGTTCTAATGCTGTAAAAGCCTCGGCAAAAGCAATGATATAGAAGGCTACACTAATTGCCTGAGAAAGATAGAGTGCAATACCTATCGCTGCTCCAATATTGATACCAAAAGATCGAGAAATTATAAAGTACTCACCACCACCTTCTACCTTGGAGTTGGTAGCTATTTCGGCCAAGGCCATGGCTGTTGGGATGGTAACCAAGTGACCAATAAATACAATTAATACCGTTCCGGCAAAACCCACTGAACCCACTGAAAAACCGAAACGTAAGAACATTACAGCCCCTAATATGGTGGAAATAGCTGTTAAAAAAACAGGTAGTGTTCCAAAGCCGGCTTTCTTCTCTAAACTCATAATTATTAAAAAAATAAAGCTAAGTGTTTCTGTTGTTATATCAAGATAACGAAATGTCAAATATTGTAAATCTTATCGTGCTTATACGTCTTTAAAGAATGAAAAATATATTGTTGATTGCCCTAGTCTTGGTTGCTATAGTTATGTTATACCTAGGTATTGCTAAGGGCATGCTGCCTCCTGCGCTCACTGGTATAGGTTTTTTATTCATTGCAGGTATTTTTAAAATAAAGGACTAGCCACGACCATTGTGTAATCGTTCAAGCTCGAATACCTAAGGGTAGCCTTTTAAATATCATGCACCGATATGCCTGACTTAACTTATTGGGATACTGGGCCAACAAATTATATTTGATATAAAAGAGCTTCTTACTTTATTTTTCTTTCTGTGTAGGTATACTTAGATAATTTATTAGCATTAAATTGTGATGGATATTTTTTCAATAAAAAAGATATTCAACAAACTAGCATTATCCTATATTCGTTACTCTATAAAACTTATAAAAAATGAAATCATATACTATACAAGAGATTGCTCAATTATTAGACGGTGAGTTAGAAGGTAATACTGCGCAGCAAATTGTGGGTCCCGAGCAGTTAGATCAAGCTAGTGAGGAGCAGATAAGTTTTATAGGTAGTACTAAGTATTTCAAACTTTGGGAGACGTCTAAAGCATGTGCTGCTATTGTAGATGAAAAATTTGATATAGAACCAGGTGAAGGACGCGCTTTTGTAAAAGTAAAAAATGCTGATTTGGCCATGGCGACTTTGCTTGAGCAATTTGCACCGCCACATCCCGTATTTGATCAAGATATTCATCCTAGTGCTTCGATTCATCCAACAGCGGTGCTTGGACAAGCTTGTCAAGTGGGTGCAGGTGTGTATATAGGTAAAGATGTGGTTTTAGGAAAAGGCGTCATCGTTTATCCCAACGTGTCTATTTTTGATAATACATCTATTGGTGACCATACGGTTATATGGTCTGGAACGGTTATTAGAGAACGTACAAAAATCGGTAGCCATTGTATCTTCCATACCAACGTAAGTATTGGAGCTGATGGTTTTGGTTATAGACCGGCCGAGAATGGACAAGGCTTAGTGAAAATCCCTCAGATTGGAAATGTAGTGATTGGTCATCATGTAGAAATAGGAGCAAATTCATGTGTTGATCGTGCTAAGTTTAGTTCTACAATAATAGGTGATGGTTGTAAGATAGATAACTTGGTACAGATTGCTCATAACTGTATTATGGGTCGTTCTTGTATCATGGCAGGACATAGCGGTTTGGCTGGTTCGGTAACATTAGGTGATGGTGTAATTATTGGAGGCAGTGCTTCTATAAAAGATCATACGACTATACATTCTGGAGCCATTGTTGGCGCAGGATCTGGTGTGATGAATGATGTGCCAGCGGGCAAAACGGTGCTGGGTTACCCTGCCAAAGATTCGAGAGATATGCTCAGAGAATGGGTGGCTATACGTAAGATGGTTAAAGCCGGAGATAAAAAATAGCTTTCTATATTAAGTTGAGATACAAATAGAAAAGAGGATAATCAATCATTGATTATCCTCTTTTTATAAAGTTGAGCGATAGGCCAAGTTTACTTAGAGCAACTGCACTTTCCCTGAGGAAAGTTCATAATAAGCAGGAACTACTTTTACACCTCCGGTATTTACCGCAACATTTAATATAGGCTTAGAGTCTTTTACTTCTTCGGATACTATTTTAGCATTTAGCTGCACGGCATTGGTCAAGAGGTCTCCTTCCATTTGTTTGGCTAAGTATACTGCTGGTTTAATTTTTTGTATAATAGCGCCAATGTGTCCACCTGGGTCGTCATTGCCTAAGCTAGCACTTACAGCTCCGCAGTTTTCGTGACCTAAAACAATAATTAATTTTGTATTTAGAAACTTTACAGCATATTCCATGCTTCCAAGAACCTTGTCTTTAGCAATATTCCCAGCAACACGTATTACAAATAAATCGCCTAGTCCTTGATCAAAAAGCAATTCTGGAACCACGCGCGAGTCCGCGCAGCTTAGAATAACAGCAATTGGATTTTGCGATCCTTTTAAATCATCTCTTCTCGTATTGTCTGTATGCGGGTGTTTTAATTGGCCATCAACATAACGTCCATTCCCTTTTATTAATATTTCTAGTGCTTTATCTGCGTCCATAATTTATTTTTTATCTGTTTGGAAAAGTAAACTAAAGCCATTGAATAATCAAATATGAAAGATGAGGGTAGTACAATAATACAGTTGGCAAAGGGTATTTCTATTTATGGAACTGTTATTTGTAATGTATTCGTTGCGGCTTATTTTTTCATTTTTCTTCAAAAAAAAGCACAGAACTAAATGTTCTGTACTTTGATATATTTTCTTTGAATTACTTTGTAATAACTAATTTGTTTACCGCTTCAGTATCATTATTCATAATCTTTACAATGTAACTTCCCGCAGCTAAGTTTTTAAGATTAATATTTTGGTTTAAGTTGCCTTCATTATCTTTTACTTCTTTGCTCATTACTTCGTTGCCTAGTACATCAAATATTTTAATATCTACATTACCGCTAATAGCTAAGTCAGAAGTAATCTGAAGATTGTTCACCGCTGGGTTAGGGTATAATACAAAACGCACTTGTGTAGGTACTAATCCGTTCGTAGTTTTTGCAACGGGTTGTACAATATCATCGCAGCATATTGTTTCTGTAATTGTTTTAGTATGCATAGCGCCTAATTCAACTTTTCTTTTCTTGGTTTTGTTATTATGAATGTATTCAATTTTTACTACATCATGAGGCTGGTGTGTTCTAATGATTTGAATAAGGTGCTTGAAGTTTTTAATTGGAACGCCGTCAATTTTAGTAATAACATCGTTTATTGCAAAGTTATAATCTGCTGCAGCCGTATTAGGCACAACATGTATAACCTTGGCGTGCATGTTATTAGCTGCATCAATAATACGAACGCCTAAAAAAGCGCCTGTCTCAATAAGCTTTTCTTGCGTGCACGTTTTTTTACACTTAGATAAATCTTGAGCGATAGTTGTGTGACCAATGGCCATGATAAAAAGGAGTAGTAGTGTTTTCTTCATGTTCTTTATGTGTCTGTTAGGTAGCCAAATTTACGTTTTAAATTTAAA
>CALIIL010000017.1 GCA_938017685.1 uncultured Chitinophagaceae bacterium | reverse complement strand
AAATCATCTCTGTAATCTGAGAAATCTAACTTAAAGGGAGGATTGCTTACTATATAATCAAACTTTCTGAGCGCTCCATTTTCTTTATGATATGGCTCTGAGATAGTATTGCCTTGGACAATATTGGGTATAGAGTGCACTAGGTTATTCAATATCAAATTAAGCCGTAATAAATTACTCGATTTCTGCGATATATCTTGTGAGTAAATCGTGCATCTATCTTCTCCTATAGCGTGCGCTAGGTTCATGAGTAGCGTCCCCGATCCTGCCGAGGGGTCATAGCAGCTTACATTTTTCACTTTGCCTTGCACTAAGCAACGAGCCATAATTTTGGCTACTGCGTGTGGTGTAAAATACTCGGCATACTTACCGCCACTATTCGTATTATAATCTTTGATTAAGTATTCAAATATGGTTGCAAAAAAATCAAACTTTTGCTCAAAGATATTTTCAAAACTAAAGTTGATCAGTTTATTGATAATCGCCTTGCAAAATTCGTCTCGCTTATCGGTTACATACTTGCTTATATTTTCAAAGAGTACAATCTTTTCACCGCCATCCGTCAAAACAGAAAATATTTGACTATTCAAAGCTGCTATTTCTAAAAGCGTATCATCAAATAAGGTGGCAAAGTTCTTTTCGTTCTGCTGTTGGAATAATGCTTTTATAAAATGTTTTGGCTTTAGTCGAGCGGTGTTTTCGTCTAGTTGCATTTCAAGCATTTCTATGTCCGCTTTTTTATACTTGGTTAATTCTTTTTCTAAGTCCTTTGCCTTAGCTAGTTTAGGATCTATTTTTTTTAATTCATAAATAAATTTATCATTCATGAATTTATATAAAAACACCTGTGTAATGATTTTAAACTCATTGCCATCGTTACCCAAACCATAAGTAGCACAAACGCTTTTTAGGTCGTCTATGAGCTCTTTTGTTTTTTGTTCAAATTGTACTGTTGTATTCATAGTGTATTATGCTACTCTTCCGTGATATTCGTTTAAATATTCTTTTACCAATAAGCCGTTTATCCGTTTTGTTTTTTCGGGGTTCAAGCCTAGTTGGTATTTGTTGTGTAATTGGTCTATTACAATGCGTTGCATCATATTGGTTATATAATTTTCATTATCCAACATTTGACTGTTTTGTAATACCTGTGCATCTATTTCTTTCTTCAAGCTTTGTAAGGCTTCAAATAACTTTGCTTCTTTATCGGTCAATGGGTCTTTCTCCATTAATCTCTTATGCAAGCGCACATATTTCTGATCATTATCGTACTTCGCTCTTAATAATTGATTTTTCCGTTCTAACTCCTTTGCTTTATCATAGATAGCGTCTAGCTCTTCTATATTCTCTCGCATTTCGTCCGCACTAACCTCTGCCAAATTCTTCTTCTTAAACAAGCGCTCTAGCTCTTCTTTTAATGAAACAAATACAGGATCTTTTTGGTCAAAGTTACCTGCTAACAATTCTCTAGTGCGTTGTAAAGTATCTCTTAGCTTATCAGCCAATACCATTTCCTCCTCTTTGACTTTTGTAAAAGTGAAAATGACATCTTCTAAAGCAGTATTTAAAAGGTTGGTGGTGTCTACATTATTTTCTAATCGCTCTTTGGCATTTATTAATGCTAAGTGAGCTTTGGCCTCACGTGCCAAAACTGTGAGTTTATTAAAATCAAGTTTCTCAAGCATTTCATAATTACCTGAAAACCTTATTTGATTATACAAACTGCGTGCAACATTTAATGCCTTGGCAATATCAAGCATTGTTTTACGATCACTAATCTGAGAAATTTGCGAGGCAAAGTTTTCTGCATTTTGCGTATCATAATGAAATAAGCTATCCTTGATTAAAGAGATAGATTCGGCTATTTCTGCCTCTGTTAAAAACAGATCAGAATAATATTGCATTTCATCGCCTAACTCTTCTTGCAACTCATTAAAATAATCCTGGCTTGTTTTTTTAAATTGTTCTTCTATCCCTGCAAAGTCTACTACATAGCCATACTTAAACGTTTTGTACGTTCTATTCACTCGGGTTAACGCTTGTAATAAATTGTGCGCTTTAATAATTCTGCCTACATACAACTTTTTGAGCCTTGGCGCATCAAAGCCCGTAAGCAGCATATTGTACACAAAGAGTAAATCAAACTCACCGTCTTTAAATTGTTCAACCCAATCCTTACGCTCTTGTTTTGTTCCAATATCGTGCAGTATCAAAGCAGCGGTTTTTACTTTGCGCTCTTCAACTCTTTTTTCTCCATAAGTCAGAGCATCCTCAGCGGCCATGAATAACTGTTCTTGTTCGGCATAGTTAGCCTGAAAAATTTCATACATCATTTTAGCCTGTGCGCTACTATCACAAATAACCATACCACCAATGGTATTATTATTCATAATAATGCGGCTGCGCTCAAAATCCTTTACGATATATTTAAGCATAGGCTCTACAAACTTGGGGTGTGCGTACACCGTCCCTTTATCTGCATCGCCTTGTAAGATTTCAATTTCCTTTAATGCTTCTTTTAATTTTAGTTTATAAGCCGTTTCTATTTCTTCACGTATTAGGCGCAAAGTATAACCATCAGCTATAGAAGAATTATAATAATACTTATGTATATACCCACCAAACAAGCTCTTGGAATTATAATCTGAACCTAATAAAGGTGTTCCTGTCAAGCCAATTTTTATAGCATTAGGATCAGACTCTTTTAAGTTGGCTAAAAAACTACCGCTTGGGTTATAACTTCTATGCACCTCGTCCATAAAGTAGATGCGCTGAATGTCTACATTGTAATCTGTATTTTTTACTACAGCAGGATCATCCTGAAACTTCTGAATATTCACAACGGTTATTTCTGCCTTGCCTGAATTATTATGTATTACGCTCGTTGATTTTATATCCTTTGCAAATTCATCACGTGAATTAACCTTGTGCACTGTTAATCCTCTTGCCGTAAACTCACGGCTTGCCTGCGTGAGTAGATCAATACGATCTACAATAAAGTAGAACTTAGGTATTATCTGTTTCTTTTGGTAGTAATCCGTGAGGTGTTTTACGTTGTAATACGCCAAGGCTGTCTTACCGCTCCCTTGCGTGTGCCAAATAATACCTTTGCGCACGCCTTCGTTCAGCTTGTGCTCTATAGCTTTCGTTGCAAACAATTGCGGATAACGCATGATGTGTTTTTGCAATCCATTCTTCTCTTTTACGTACGCAATGGCATAACGTAAAATGAACGCCAAGCGATCACGGTTAAATAGAGACGTGCAAATTCTGTTGGTTGGCTTATCAACTTCTTTATTTGTAAGAAACTCCGCTTGATTTTTAATAACTACTACGTTATTATCCTGTAATACGGCTGTTTCTGCTTCATCACTAAGCGGTTGCAGTATCTTTTTTAAATCAAGCTCTTCTTCTTCTCTGAAATAGTTGAAATTTGGCTTATCATAAGATACTGAAGAGTAATACGCCCCTTGTAACGGCACAGTTGCTTCATCGTCATACTCCATATTATTAGAGAATACCATGAGTTGCGTAACGTTCCAAAAGTTTCGAAATTTCTTATTCTGAAACCGTTGTGCCATTCTTCTATGTTCGGCTTGTATGCCGTCTAAATTATTAGGCTTCTTTACTTCAATAAATACTAAGGGTAAACCGTTAACTAAAAGCGTAACATCAGGTCTAAACTCTTCATCATCTTTTTTACAAGGCAATTCTGTGACTACATGAAAATCATTATTATCGAAGTTTTCAAAATCTATTAATCGAGTGCCTGACTCTTCAATTAGTTTCTCATAAAATGCTTTCCCGAAATCTTCATTTTCAAGCGTCAATGCAATTTCGTCATAGAAGCGTTTTATCTCATTCTGTGCCAGTTCAGGATTAATCCTTGACATGGCTTTTGTAAATACGTCCGTGAAAATATTGGTTGCCTCATCCCACTTATTATCCTTCAGAGATAGGTATTTATAACCCAATCGGGTTAAATGTAAAACAGTAGGTATTTTAACCCTTGTATCTTCGTTAAACTTCATATATACTTTGCACAAGCGCTCGCTCGTAACTAAACGGTAAAATAATAATAATTGAGGTAATACGGTGTAAAACTGAAAGATTACTTCGTAACCATAAATATGACCTAAAAAATTAATAAATACTACAGTTATCGAATTTCCAAATAAAAAGCTACTACCCTACTACGTTAAAGCATTGATTTACAAAGCATAAATGTAGTAAGTAAGCTAAGACTATTTTTTATTTTGTAGTAAGACTATAAATTATAAGTTACTACACTGAAATACAGACCAAATAAGGCTTTTATACTTCTATTTTTAATATTTTGTAGTAGTTAAAAATAAGAAGTTACTACAGCGTAATACCAATAAATTTAAGGGTTTAAGACAATTTGTAGTAGCTTATTAATAAAAACCTCAAACTTTTTTTATATATAAAATAAAAAAAGTGCGCACATCAGAGCGCATACTAAACAAAAAAGTAGTTACTACTAATCTATTCTCTTTAAATAGTAGCCTTTAACAGGATTACCTCCACCCACTCTTTTACTATCCTGAACAAAGTTGAGTTTTCTGCACGCTTTCCCTATACCTATATTATTAATTTTATTAGAATTGTGACCCAGTAAAGTAATCTCTTTCAATAAATCTGAAGCCGTATAAAAAGGATCTACTTTAGGCGTTCCAATGGCAAAATGGCTAGCTAGGATTTCTTCTTCTTGTGGAGAAGCATAATATTTTCTATTTTCTTCTTCATTTTCCTTTATTTCTTCAGCAGTTAATTTACCATCCGAACCTTTTATATTTTGTTTATAAATGGAATACGCCTGGCGCCAGACATCATCAATATTTACTTCTTTAGAATAGTTGAAATCAATATTAAGGATCTCAAAAATTAACCATCTTACATTGCCGTCCGATCCGCATACAAAAGCACTCTTTTTGAGTGCTTTTATTGTTTTACAACACATCTAAAAAACAATCCCAAACTTCACACCACCCCATCGATAAAATGTACCAGACTTGTGTTCTTTGGTTTGAATAGATTGACAATATTCCATGTATATAGACTTCGTCTTCAAAACAATCCCATAATTCCCCTGACCCACTACTCTATTTACGCCCTTATTTTCAATAGTATAATTACTTGTATTATTAAATAAGCCGCCCTGTAACGTTGCATCATAACCAACTAGATGAACTAAGGGTTGAGCATATAAATATAATTGGAACCCTCTATTACCTTCAATCTTAAAGGGATTATTGATTATACCAACGCTCATATTAATGCCGAACTGGGCTCCAGTATGTAAAGTTCCCAAACGAGCTAGCGCATTTGAGCGTAGGGCAAAAATATTCTTGTATCGATATAGTTGCTTCTCATGAGCCACTTCATAATTTATAACTACATCATTCTGTATCTGATTAGGCCAACCTTCGGGTATAATATTTCCAGTGGCTTTATGTATACTCTGTTGCATCCATTCGCCAAAAGCGATTGGACCGATTACACCCAAACTTAGAGATGAACTTAGGCGAGATTTATTATTTATGTTGGTATTTACTAAAAAGCTTTTTAACATGATAGCTGAAGCAAAAGGACGATCGCCTTGCTGCATTTCACTACTAGCTATATTGCCAGGCGTAAACCCCATATGTTCTAAACTCAATCCATAAAGTCTCTGAGATGATCCTTTCTTGAGTAAAAGATAATTTAATGGGTTTTTCTTTAAGGTAGGATGCGCTACCTCAAAACTATACCTCTGTATATAATTTTGATCTCTTGCTGTAAAAAAATCATTGACATAACTAAAGCTAAAATATGTTTCTTTATCCATCGCTCTGTAAGAAGCTAGATTATCTATTTTCTGAGCATAACCATCGTTAGATAGGAAACACGAGCTCAAAACAGAAAGGAATAATATCAAAACGTACATTTTATCATGGGTCATACATATACATACGCTTTGATTGAGCCAATGGTTTTTTAGATCTGAAAAAAAATAATTATTAAATATTGAAAGATGTACAATATCTATAAATCAGTACATTTGAGCCTACCATGCGAAAAAGTTTTTACCCTTTCTTTATTATCCTATTTGCCATTATTGGAGGCATTGCTTACATCTGGACGCCTATTTTAGTTTTACTAGTTATCGTTCTGCCGCTATTTATTTTAGGGGTTTATGACATGCATCAAAATAAACATGCCATACGACGTAACTATCCAGTGGCCGGACGTCTGCGTTATTTGTTCGAAGCCATACGTCCAGAAATACAACAGTACTTTGTAGAGTCTGATACAAGTGGTCGCCCCTTTAATCGGTTAGACCGTAGCCTTGTATATCAGCGAGCAAAAAAAGTTAGAGATACCGTTCCATTTGGCACACAGCTCGATGTATATAAAGCAGACTATCATTGGATCAACCATAGCATTTCGGCATTAGACCCGCATAGTTTAAATATCAATCCTAAAGTTAGAATCGGCAGCTCACAATGTACACAGCCTTACGATAGTAGCTTGTTTAATATTAGTGCCATGAGTTTTGGTTCTTTAAGTAAAAATGCAATTCTTGCCTTAAATGGCGGTGCGAAGATTGGTGGTTTTTTTCATAATACAGGCGAAGGCGGTTTAAGCCCTTATCATTTAGAACCAGGTGGAGATATTTGTTGGAATATAGGTACTGGTTATTTTTCTTGTCGAAACTCCGACGGCACATTCAACTTTGATGCTTATGTTGAAAGAGCGACAAAACCCAACGTAAAAATGATTGAAGTAAAATTTTCGCAAGGTGCAAAACCTGGTCATGGTGGAATTTTACCAAAAGAAAAAGTAACGGACGAAATTGCCGCCATTCGTTTAGTAGAAAAAGGAAATGACATTATCTCTCCACCCTACCACTCCGCTTTTACAACCCCTAGAGAGTTTGTACATTTTATAAAGAAATTAAGAGATGGCAATGGCGGCAAACCCGTTGGCTTTAAAATATGTATTGGCAACCGCTCTGAATTCATAGCCATATGCAAGGCCATGGTCGAAGAAAAAATTTATGTAGATTTCATTTCTGTTGACGGTGGCGAAGGAGGCACAGGAGCTGCTCCATTAGAGTTTACCAATCACGTAGGTATGCCATTAAAAGATGCCATTGTATTTGTACATGATGTGCTCAAAGGTTTTGGAATAAAAGATCAAATAAAAATTATTGCAAGTGGCCGCGTAACAAGCGGCTTCCATATCATGGACTGTCTTGCTCATGGAGCAGACCTGTGTAATTCTGCTCGAGGTATGATGTTTGCGCTAGGATGTATTCAAGCCTTGCGTTGTAATGATAATGCATGCCCAACTGGAGTTGCCACACAGAAAAAACATTTAGTCAAAGGCTTAGTTGTTGAAGATAAAAAAATACGTGTTGCGAACTATCATCACGAGACGGTAAAAAGTGCTGTTGAATTAATGGGTGCTGCTGGCATAGATCATCCGGATAAAGTTGGACGCTTCGTTATGTTCCGCAGAGTGAGCAGAACCGAAGTTGAAACACTAGAACAAACTTATCCAGAAGTTGCTCCAGCTTGCATGCTTCACGAAGCAAGTGTACCAGACAAATACTTAGTACCTTGGCAGGGCGCATCTGCTGATCGCTTTAAAAGCTACAGGCTCGTTAGTTAAGCTGGGCTAATACAACATATTTTCCTGCACAAAAAAGGGTAGCTCAGTTGAGCTACCCTTTTTTTGAAACTATAAAAAAACTATTTTTTTATAAATGATGTTCCAACAACTTGGTCCTGCAAATGTAATTGTACAAAATATGTACCCTTCGCAAAACTTGCAATATCTAAAGTCTTAGATGTAGTCTTCAATAATGGACGACCTAAATAATCTAGTAATACTATTTGCTTCACTTCATTATCTACGTCATTTATTATTAAAACATCCGTTGCAGGATTAGGATAAATCTTAATATTGGTTTGAGACAAATCGTTTATTGCAGCAGGAAATGAGAACTCATATTTCCATAAATCATTAGCATTTACATTTGCCGTGGTTTCACCTCCCGCGAGGTAAACAGCATTGCCAATCACGAAAGATCCTGGCGCCCAACGTCCAGTACCTGGGTGAACAGGCAAACTTGTCCATGTATTGGCAATCGGATCAAATTCCCAAAATTCACCAGTAGGTAAATAGTCATGGGTATCGCCTTGACCGCTTAAAGCATAACCCTTACCATTAAAAGAGAATTGAGTGCCAGCGACACGTCCCTGTGAAGGCAAACTAGCAACTGCTGTCCATGCAGATGTTGCGGGATCATAACAATACATATCTCTATAAATCCCAGCTCCATGACCAAAACCTACATAAACCTTATCATCAATTGAGAACTGATATGGATGGTGTCGAGGTACACCGGGAAAATCCGTCTTTTGAGACCAGGTATTACTAGAGATATCGTATTCCCAAAAATCTTTAAGATTACCTTGATTAGCTCCTCCACAAGCTACAAATATCTTATCTGAAGTTGCAACCATCGCCGGATGAAAACGAGCAGTGCCAGGAAAATCAGCTAACCGCGTCCATTGATCGGCCACCGGATCATAGGACCAAAAATCACTTAGAATTGAATTATTAGGTGCAACTCCCATACCCATATAACCCTTGCCATTATTGGATACGCCCATTGCAAAACTTCGTGCACTGCCAGGAAATGCATTCATTACTGTCCATGAGTCTGAACTTGGATCATAGCGTGCAACATTATTATAATAAAAAGTGGCACTAGCACCAGTTGCTAAATAACCATAATCGCCTATTGAAAATGATACAGCATGATTTCTACCATCAAAATTAGCAGGAAAAGATGCTTGTTGTGTCCATGTCTGCGCTGTTACATTCAATGAATAAACACAGAGAAATACTAATAATATTTTTTTCATAATTTTTTTAATTTAATTTCAATCAAAGTTAAATTGTAACATTATAACTTCTCTCCTTGTTATGTCAAAAAAATATTGACTAAAGAAATATTACGAGGATTGATTTTATAGAGAATAAGTTCACTAACTGGGGACAATTAAATGGGCTTATAAATATTCTATTTCTTATTGAAAGGAGTAGTCAACACTTTATCCTTTAAGAACAATTTCAACTGATAAGTACCCGATGCTAAAGAAGAAACATTTACTTGACTGCTGTTCGATATTTTAATGATTCGACCATGCATATCAAGTACATTTAATTTAGTGACTTTATTCTCTGGATCTTTAATGTACAACATATCCGCACTGGGATTTGGATACAATTGAATATTTTCTTTTAATAAATCATCTATGCCAAATGCCTGTCCCGTAACCACTTCTACATAGCCACTATAAGGAACAAAATTCTGCTTCGTTGCAGTAATAAAGATGCTGTCTAAATTATTAACCGCCGGAAATGTAAAGTTAGCAACGCCACCTTGAGCAATGGCCGATGATAAAAATTCACCTTGATAATACAAACCAATTAAGGCATTATCCTCCGAACAATTAACCGCATAGGATACACTTCCTTGCCCAATGGTTGCACTGTGGGTGCAAGTTAAGCTGCCTTTATCCTCTGTATAAATTTCTAAACTAGGATCGGCAAATACGATCCAAGTATCCATAATCTCATCACCGCCATGTGGATCAATATTGGTATTATAACTATCTAAGGTGCTCATGCCACCACTAAATGTGATCGCACCAAATGTCGTTTGATAAGTCCCTGGCCTTGCGCCACGCAATATGGCATTCATTTCGTCTTGTCCCTGCATGGGCGGATCCCATGCCTGAAATATTGAGCACATAATAGCAGCAATAGCTCCTTTGGGATTATCATTAGCATCCCGAGCGCGCAATAATGATTCGCCAAGGCAGGTTGTATAAATAAAGTTTCCGTTTAAGCAAGCAGTTGAAAAAATAACTGGCCACTCACCACCCGTATTGGTCAAATCAGCGGTATTATTTACACCTGAAAAAAGACTTGTTGTAAAAATATCAGAAGAGCCGTGACCGCAATAATTAATTAATCCTACTTTAGAGTTAATAGCATTTGTAAATAAGTTTGTTGAAGGGTTATTGGGTGCATCTAAGCCACCTTGCGAACCATCAAATAATTCGTAAGTAAAATTGTAGCTGTAAAAATTCTTATTACTGTCCGCAATGCCTCTCAAGTGCACATGGTCAAACTCGCCTTTATCTCCAGGACCTTGATTGCTCCCCATGGCTATTTGAGCCTGCATCCAAGAGCTTGATGTATTGGGTGTTTTTTCATAAGCCAATACTTTATTTACTTGGGTCACTACATCCATTAAGGTGTCTGCACTGAAGCGGCCTACAATAAACTCAGGATAATGATCCGAACCTGTCTGATAAGCATAGGCGGCATCTGAAGGACCAAATAAAGTTGGAACCGTATAATAAGCGTTACGTGCTGGAATATCAGGATTATCTCCTACAATTAATAAGTAAGTAATTTGTTCTTGATTATAATATTGAGTAACCAAAGCTTCAATGCTAGCCTCTGTTACACCTCCAGAAATAGTATCCGTATTTTCAAAAAATATTTGATATCCCTTACGTGTTTTCCAATCGATAAAATCAGTCATGGCACTCGCATATTTTCCTGGACACAAGATCAGCATCTTGCCATGTTGTGGTAGCGGTGTGTATGGCGCACTTAATGTTTTATAATTTAAGAACTGATACTTATATATTTCATGATAGGTTTGGTCTATTGCAGCAGGACATACTTCTTCACGTGCCAGAATATTTTCTTGAGTATTTTGATCAAAGTGAATTTTTAGCGTAATCTCACGATACACTTTAAGCTTTTTTTGCACCGGGTTATATTGTAAAGGATATACATGCGTAGCTTGACCACGAAAATCTCTTAGAATGTAAGGCGCATTAATCTCTCCAATTTTGTTCGGAAACATTTCGTCCATTCCATATTCATTGCCATAAGTATAGGTAATCAGCGATTTAGAAAACTGACTACTTACTCGCCCTTTACTTGGCGCAATATTAATATTTTCTATTTCTGTGAATGAAGAAGAAAGTTCCTCTACGCGGCCATTTTTATTATTGGGCGTAATTAATGAAAAAGCAATTTTAGGCAAATCAGGTGCACCTTTCTTTAAAAGAGAAGTTGCCTTATGAATACTTGGTATTTTCTCTATTCCATTGGGCGTATTTACTTCCGTAAAGCTAACATCTCCAACCAAAATCTTTACAACCGTATAATCCTTTGTCTGCTCTAGTACTTGCACAGAAGTGTTTTTCTGAGCAAAAGCAAAGACAGGTAAGAACAAGAAGAAAAGTATTTTTTTCATGCTGCTGTAAATTGACGAAAGAATATCTATAAAATTACTACACTTTTTTACAAAAGCAATATTACATTTGTCATCTCAGTTTCATAATTGAGAAACCTCGGGGTGTTATTGCCTTTTTTTGTGTCAATCTGAGCCTGTCGAAGACAAACAAAAAAACAATATCTGAGATCAAACCCGTGAACCTAGAACAGGTAATGCTGTTTAGGAAAGGTAAGAACCTTCTTACCAATTTATTGACTATTAACCCTTCAGTGCCATGATCCGTGCTAAAAAAAAATTAAACATCCCAATAAACAAAGGGACCAAATGAGTAAGATTATGAAAAAACTAAACATCCTTTTTATCCTATGCTTTACAGCTTCAACACTATTTGCACAGGACAGCGTCTATAAAAGTATAGAGCTCTCGCCTACCTACATACGGGCCACCAACCCTAATCTTGAAACCAAAGTTATTAACTCTGGCGTAGAGCTCACTATGAAAAATATTAAAAAACTGAACATGGGTATGGATGTTCCGTACATATTAAACCAGACTCCATCCGTTGTTGTTGGTTCCGATGCAGGAACAGGTATTGGTTATACCAATATAAGAATCAGAGGTACGGATATTAGCCGTATTAATGTCAATATGAACGGCATTCCTATCAATGATGCGGAAGGCCAAGGCGTATTCTTTGTAAACTTCCCAGACATCTTAGCTTCTGCTAACTCTCTTACTATAGAGCGTGGTGTAGGAAGTTCTCGTGCTGGGTACGGCAATTTTGGAGGAGCTATTTCTATCAATAACTTGGATGTAAACTATAAGAAACCAACCGTAAGTTTTAATACAGATTTTGGGTCATTCAATACGCTACGTACTATGGCCAAGGCAAGTACAGGTCTTATTAATAATCGTTTTATCACCACGTTACGTCTTTCGCGCATTGTTAGTGATGGCTATATTGATCGCTCAGCTTCTAAATTACAGTCTGGTCAAATCACCGCTAAGTATTTACTCTCGCCTACCTCTAGCTTGACCTTTAATTATTTGGGAGGAAAAGAAAGAACGCAACAAGCTTGGAATGGTGTTGCTCAAGAAAATTTAGATAGTGCCAGAACATTTAACGAACTAGGATCAAAAGGCGACGGCACATTTTACGACAACCAAACCGATAATTACCAGCAAGATTATTATCAATTATTCTATGATAAAAGCACACCAGCTAAAAGATACTTTGGCGCTTATAAAGGTAAAATAAATTATGGCGGGGCACTTTTCTACACGAAAGGAAAAGGCTATTATGAAGAGTATAAATTGGGCCAAAGTTATGGGGCTTATGCCTTACCAAATTTTGTTCAAGGAAATGACACAAGTACGAGTACTGACATCATAAGACAACTCTGGTTGGACAATGATTTTTATGGCGGCCGTGCTTATGTCAATTATTTAAGTGAAAAATTTGATGCAGGACTTTATTTGAATGTATCTGAATATAAAGGCGATCATTTTGGCGATATTATTTGGGCTGAAAAAGGGATTCCAAATGACTACCGTTGGTACAATTTAAACGCATCAAAAAATGATAAAAACATCTACGGCATGCTTTCTTATAAGTTAAAAAAGAACCTTTCAGTATTTGCCGATTTACAAGTGCGTAATGTGAATTATGAAATTAATGGATTTAGAGATAACCCAAGTATAGAGCAGGATTTAAGCTGGACTTTCTTTAATCCAAAAATTGAATTGCGCTATGCACCGAGCTACAAAAACTCTCTTTCATTATTCGTAGCGCGTAGCAGTAAAGAACCAAATCGTGATGATTTTGAGGCTGGTGTAAACAATGTTCCTAAAGCTGAGAAAATAACAAATGTGGAGCTTAATTATAATCATAAATTCTACCGTTTTATTAGTCTTTATTCTACCTTCTTTTATATGGGCTACCAGGACCAGTTAGTGCTTACAGGTCAGATCAATGATGTTGGAGCTTATGCAAGAACTAATGTAGATAATTCTTATAGAGCGGGTATAGAATTGATGACAAAAATTCAATTTAACAAAAAACTGAATGCACAGGCCAATGTAAGTTTCTCTCAAAATAAGATTGGAAACTTCACAGAATTTATTGATGATTATGATAATGGCGGACAGTTAGAAAATGACTATACTAATACAGACATTTCTTTCTCGCCAAATGTAATTGCAGGAGCTCAAATAAGTTATTATCCATTACGCGGTGGCGTAGAAAACACCTTGGAAAATCTTTCAATAGATTTGATGCCTAAGTATGTAGGACAACAATTTTTAGACAATACTGAAAATGAGGCACGCAGCATTGATGCATTTACAAGTACAGATTTAATAATCAATGCACCTCTTAATTTTGACAAAAAGGGTAAGCTCAATTTAAGAGCAGGTTTATACAATGTATTCAATTCTTTGTATGAGACCAATGGTTATACATTCTCATACATTGCTGGCGGCCCCAATACATTTAACTACTTATATCCTCAAGCAGGCTTTCGATTTATGTTTGGGATCGGGGTTGAGTTTTAGGGTTTCTTTTTCAAAGATTACTTTCCCGAAACTTGTACTAACAATAGTATTTTATTAATAGTGTCCTGAATTCAAGCAAGAATGAAACTATGTTACTGCTGTTTCGATATTCGTAAAAAAAGCTTCAAGCGGAACATCTAAAGCTTTTGAAATAATAAAAAGTTGACCAATACTTGTGTTTATAACTCCTCTTTCAATTCTACTGATTTGGCTGATTTCCAGCTCGGCTTCAAATGCCAATTGCTTTTGTGATACACCTTTCTGATTCCTCAAATACTTTACACGACGTCCAAAAACCATTAAAAATTTACCTTGTCGCGTTTTCTTCACGACACAAATAGCATCAAATTAAAATACAAACAAGTAGGCAAATTTGCTTATAAATCAAACTGAAATGTTATTTTTTCTCTATGAATAGAATTAAAATTTTAATAGCCACAGCAATAATTGCAGCAATAATATTAGTTGGTTGCAAAAAAGACATGTCCCACGCCATATATATTAAGGAAAGCAGTTTAGATATTGTCGATATAAATAAAGATATAGAACCCAGTTGTTACAATTGCTTAAAATTTCTTAAAGACGTAATTATTAAACATATGCAAGGTGAAAGAAGAGCCACCGTTACAGGTAATCATACCGTATGGAACTGTAATGGCTTCGGGACATGTGAGGCTACAATTGCAATACAAAATGATGGGCAATCATCAGATATAAGTAACCAAAACACTTTCATTGGAGATGGAGATTATTCTACGAACTGTCAGATTGGCATTACGCTTGATGACAAAATTATATTTAGGATTCATGAAGATGAAAATAATTTTAATATTGTTTTTCATAGTGATGTGATTCATTTCTTATCAGACCCATATATAGTTGATAATAAAGATTTTTTAACTGCATTAGAACTGACAAAACCATTCACAATTGAAGGTGGTGCCTACCAAGTATATTACACTCCTGATGGTTATGCAAATATCATCATCGGAAATGCTAAGTAATTGTAAAAGAACTAAATTCAAATTGGCAAGCCTCCCCCTCCATATTTGCATTACCCAATGTGGTGTGCTAAGGCAAATTTGTGCGTCTAAATAAAACTTCAAAGACATCTTTTTACTAGCAAAATAAATTAGTTGAATATTAGCCCATTTTTTTATTTGTGTTCAAAATTATTTACTTTGCGAACATTGAATATGCTTTCATTGTCAATACAAGCATATCGCTTAACCCCAAATTCTTTACATTTTAACAGAAAAAAAAAATAATGGATAACTCCAATCGTTCAACTTTGGCAGCAGTACTCTTTATTTCTCTAGTTGCTGTTTCCTCTGTTTCTTGTACCCAAGAAAAGTCATCAAATTATAATGAAATAACTAAATCTCAAATTAGTGAGATTATTTCGGACAGTTTGAATTTGGTCTTTATTACAACAGAATGGTGTTCTGCCTCAAATAATATTCTCAAGAATTCCTATACCAAACTTTGCGACAGTTTATCTGGAAAAATCAATATTGTAATACTATGTGCCTCAGAAACCGATAGTATTTTCTCAAAAAAATTGGCTGAGTTGGATATAAAATGTTCTTATTACATCTTACCTAATAAACAAAGCCATGAAAAATTAGTAGAACATGCAGATAGAAAACGTATAAGGCATTTTATAAAAAACAATTTGAAGGGTTATGACAATTTGAATTTGAGTTGGCAATTTGGAGTACCTGTTAGTTTGTTTGTTAATAAAGAATTAAAAATTATAGAGAAAGCGCCTCAGCAATTTAAAGATTTAAGGAAGGTAATACTTGGAAAAGAGTAGTACTTGTAAACCGTAAGAAAAAATGAACCTTATATTTCTTATAATGCGTGTCCTATTGCTAGGACTATTTAATCATAGGAATAAGAGTAGCATTTCAATTCAACTTTTCTAATTTTTTTTCCAATAAAAAAAGCTCCAATTTCTTGGAGCTTCAAATCATTTTTAATTGTTGTTACTTTCCTTTAAAATCAGCTTTACGCTTTTCTAAAAAAGCACCCACACCTTCGTTTTTATCTGCTGTATCGAACAATGAACCAAAGACTTTTATCTCCGTTTCAAAACCAGTTGCTGTATTAGAAGCATTGATACATTTAATTATACCAGCTAAGGCCAAAGGTGCTTTTTTATTAATAATACCTAAGATGTTCTTACAATGTTCTATTAAGGATTCGGGTACCGTTACATGATTAACCAAGCCCATTTCTAATGCTTCCTTAGCATCGGCAATGTGCGCTGTCATGTGCATTTCCATAGACTTTCCTTTACCTATCAAGGCGGTCATGCGTTGCGTTCCGCCATAACCAGGTATTAATCCAAGATTAACTTCTGGCTGTCCAAATTTTGCTTTTTCGCTAGCCACTCTAAAGTGACATGCCATGGCTAACTCGCAACCACCGCCCAATGCAAAACCATTAACCGCTGCAATAAAAGGTTTAGTGCAATGTTCTATTTTATTAAACAATTTTTCAGCTCCAACGCGTGCTAAGGCTTCTCCAGCTGCACCATCCATTGTTGGGAATTCTGATATATCCGCTCCTGCTACAAAGGCTTTTCCAGCGCCTGTGATTATGGCCGATTTTATTTCTTCCTTGCTTAATACTTCATCAATCGCAGCACTTAATTCATTAATCGTTTCTGCGTTTAATGCATTTAATTTATCAGGTCTATTGATCGTTATTGTCGCAATGCTGTTTTCTATTTCGAATAATAATGTGTTGAAGTTCATTTGTTTTATTGTTTAGTTGTTTTTTGTTTAGACGTTTAGTTGTTTTCGACTACGCTCGAACTGACACCTTCTTTAACTTTCTTGCTAAATCAGAATTAGCCGCTCAAACTAAGCCTTTGCAGCTACAAACTCTTTTATATAATCTGCAATATCTGTTGTGGGTGTTCCTGGCGAAAAAAGCTCACCCACTCCCATCGCTCTAAGTTCATTCATATCATCCTCAGGTATAATACCACCACCAGTTAGGAGTACATTTTCTACACCTTCTTTTTTCATTTCATTAATAATTGCTGGAAATACGGTCATATGTGCACCACTCAGTATACTTACACCAATGGCATTAACATCTTCTTGCAATGCAGCTTTAACAACCATGGCTGGTGTCTGGCGCAGTCCAGTGTATATTACCTCCATACCTGCATCTCGCAGCGCTGCTGCAATGACCTTGGCGCCACGGTCGTGTCCATCAAGACCCACCTTGGCTATTAATACGCGTATTGGTTTCATTATTGTTAATTTTTAGCCATTGCAAACCTAAGAAATTCAATGCAAACCCTACCATCTTTAGGATTTTATTCGCTTTGAAATGTTTCTGTCATTTTTTAACGTTTTTGGCACTCTATTGGCTATCAAAAGGTAGTAAAATCACATATATTTGTTATCAATATGATTGTTTTCCTCGAAGGAAAAATAGAGAAGAAAAATGCAGCCTTTATATGGCTTAATGTGCAAGGTGTAGGATATGAAGTTCATATTAGCTTAAATACCTATGAGCAGATTAAAGATTGGACCGAAGGCAAGATTTTAATCTATCATCACATACGTGAAGATGCTGAATCTCTGTTTGGATTTTTTAATGAAAAAGAGCGTGACTTGTTTATGCACCTTATCTCGGTTTCTGGAGTTGGTGCTACAACGGCAAGAGTTATGCTATCGGGCATGAAGCCAGAAGAGTTGCGCGGAGCCATTGTACAAGGAAATGAAAAAGTACTGACTAGTATAAAAGGTATTGGAGCCAAAGGTGCCAAGCGCATTATTCTTGAATTAAAAGATAAACTCATAAAATCTGGTGAAACAATTGATTTAGATGCGACCTCGAACAATAATATGAGTAAGGATGCGTTAAATGCATTAGTAAGTTTAGGCATTGCGCGTAACACAGCATACAATGCAGTGCATAAAGTGCTCAAGTCGGGGGAATATTCACAAGTTGAAGAGGTGATAAAACTAGCATTAAAAGAGATTTAAAACGATTTGAAGCAAACATTAAAATACACATTTGTCCTACTATCTATCATGGGTATTAGCTGGGCTATGCTCCAGACAACAGACGCCAAGCCATTTTATTTTCCATATGAAAATGATGAAGGCGACTCTACCGAAAATAAAAAGTCTAAAAAAGACACCTCACTCAAGTTCCCATTAGATGATCGTAACGGTAATCAAATAGAAAATAAAGGAGGCAAGCAATTTGACCTGAAAGATCCAAGTAACCTAAATAAGGAGTATGTATATGATCCCGAAACAGGCACCTACTCTATTGAAGAAAAAATTGGCGATTCTTACTTCCGTAGACCTTCGAACCTGTCGTTAGAAGAACTATTAGAATATCAAGGACGTAAAGATGAAGATGCGTACTGGCGAAAGCGAGCGGATCAATTATTTAATATCACTAAAAGTGGTGGCGTAATTCCTAAAGTAGAATTAGGCAACAGAATATTTGATAGAATATTTGGCGGACAAACGATTGAAGTAAAACCTCAAGGTAATGTAGATATGTTCTTTGGCGGGAATTGGCAAAATGTGCAGAACCCAGCCTTGGTACAAAGTGCTCAGAAATATGGCATTTTTGATTTTGATGTTCAAATGAATATTAACCTCTTGGCAAAAGTGGGCGACAAGATGCGTTTGAATTTTAATTACAACACACAAGCAACCTTTGATTTTGAAAACCAATTAAAACTAGAATTTACCGGTAAGGAAGATGATATCATTAGAAAAATTGAAGCGGGTTATATTAGTTTCCCCTTAAAAAGTTCTCTTATACAAGGTGTACAGTCTTTGTTCGGTGTAAAAGCTCAATTGCAATTTGGTCGCTTAATGATGACCAACGTATTATCACAACAAAAATCAAGAAAAGAAAGCTTCTCAGTAAAAGGTGGCGCACAGACTCAAGATTTCGAAATTAGCGCTGACAATTATGATTACTTCCGACACTTCTTATTAGGTAAGTACTTTAGAGATAACTACAATGGCGCCTTGGCTAATTACCCAATCATACAATCACTCAATAATATTACACGTGTTGAAGTATGGATTACTAACCGACAAGGAACGACAATCAATGCAAGGGATATAGTAGCCTTACAAGATTTAGGAGAAGACCAACCGTTTAATCCGCTTTTTGCCGGTCGGCCTGGAGCTTTACCAGACAATAATGCCAATAACTTATATACCCAAGTAGCACAAAACTCTTCTAACAGAAATATTGGAACCGTTATAAACTCATTGCAGTCTTTAGGATTAAAACAAACTGAAGATTTTGAAAAAACATTTGCTCGCCAGTTAAATCCAAATGAATTCTCATTCAATCCGCAATTAGGTTTCATATCGATTAATACGCAACTACAACCTGATGATGTAATTGGTGTTGCTTATGAGTATACTAATAATGGTAAGGTGTATCAAGTGGGAGAATTTTCTCAATCATTACCACCTGATAGTGCTTCGCCAAAAGTATTGTACTTGAAAATGCTAAAATCAACAACACCAGATCCTACAAAACCGATTTGGGACTTGATGATGAAAAATATTTATGCATTAGGAGCCAGCGGAGTTAATCCTGATAAATTTATCCTAAACATTTTGTATCAAGATCCAGGTGGCGGGCAAAAAAGATTTTTACCTGAAGGACCCAATGCTGGTATTCCATTATTAAATATTTTAAACTTAGATCGCTTAAATAATCAGAATGACCCACAACCTGATGGACGCTTTGATTATGTTGAAGGCTTAACAGTGCAATCGCAAACAGGTAAAATTATATTCCCAGTGCTTGAACCTTTTGGTGAAGATTTAAAGCCCGCTTTTGGAGGTGATGTAGCTTTAGAAAAAAGATACTTGTATAATATCTTGTATGATTCAACTAAGAATATTGCCATACAGTTCCCACAGTTTAATCGTTTTCTTTTAAAAGGTAACTTCCAATCAGCCAATTCATCTGAGATATTCTTGGGAGGTTTCAATATTCCGCAAGGGTCTGTTTCAGTTTTTGCCGGAGGACAGAAGTTAACAGAAAATGTGGATTATACAATTGACTATGGTATTGGAAAATTAAAGATTATAAACTCAGGGATTTTAAGTTCAGGCATTCCTATTAATGTGTCTTATGAAAATAATATTGCTTTTGGTACACAAGTGCAAAATTTCATGGGTACGAGATTGGATTATTTCATCAATGACGATTTTACAATTGGTGCAACAGCCCTTCGACTTTCAGAGCGTCCTTATTTCCAAAAAGTAACCTTTGGTGATGATCCAATTAAAAACACCGTATTAGGTGTTGACGCAAACTTTCAGAAAGAATTACCTGGCTTAACTAAGTTTATAGACAACCTGCCATTACTTAACACCAAGGCCAACTCTATGATTAATGCCAGCGGTGAAGTGGCAAGACTCATTCCTGGACATAGCCGATTTATTGAAGGGCCCAGTGGTCAAGGTGAAGTATATATTGATGATTTTGAGGGTACGCGCAGTGCTTACGATTTAAAATTTCCTGTTACTTTATGGAGCCTAGCGAGCACACCCAAAGGCGCTACAGATAAGTTGGGTCAAGAATTGTTCCCAGAAGCCAGCTTGGTTAATAATTTAAATTATGGCAAGAACAGAGCCAAAGTAGCTTGGTATAATATTGATCCTTGTATGGTTGATAAAAGACAAAACTGTATGCCTGAGCATTTAAAGGCAGATACGTCACAACTATCAAGTCATTACCTAAGATTAATATCACAACAAGAGGTATTCCCTAACAGAACAGCCACAAGCCTGCAAGGTAATCTTACAACATTTGATATGGCTTACTTCCCAGATACGCGCGGGCCATACAATTTTGACGGAACCAATATTGATGCAGATGGTAAGTTATTAAATCCTGAAAAACGCTGGGGAGGTATTATGCGCCCCATTGACTTTAGCGATTTCGAAACTGCCAATGTTGGCTTTATTGAATTTTGGGTATTAGATCCCTTCATAGATGTTGATGGCAATGGAAATTTAGAACACAACCAAGTACCGGGTGAGCTTTATATTAATATGGGAAGCATCTCTGAAGATATCTTAAAAGACTCTCGTAAGTTTTTTGAAAATGGCTTGCCTTCACCGGCTGATGCTACTAAAGTTTCAAAAACAGCATGGAGTAACATCCCTAAATTCCAACAACAAATCACACCAGCATTTGGCAACTCTAATGATGATCGTGCCTTACAAGATTTAGGTTACGATGGCATGGATGATAATGAAGAGATAACAAGTTTTGACGATTATATTCAAGAAATTCAGAACAATTTCGGAGCTACATCAGCCGCTTATTTAAAAGCACTAGAAGACCCTAATGCCGATAACTATCATCACTTTCGCGGAGATGATTATGACAATGAACAAAGAAGCGTTCTAGGTCGTTACATTAACTTTAATAATCCTCAAGGTAACTCGCCTGTTCAATCGGGTAGTAATACGTTCTCAAACTCATTTACCAACATCCCAGAAAGTGAGGATATTAATAGAGATAATACACTAAACGAAAACGAATCTTACTTTCAATACCGTGTTGAAATAAAACCCAATATGCAAGTGGGTGAAAACTACATCGTAAACAAGCAAACAACCAATGTTGTCATGGCCAATGATCGAACAGAGGAGGCTACTTGGTATCAATTTAAAATTCCAATTCGTGAGTTTAGTGACCGCGTTGGTGGCATTACAGACTTCCGCTCTATTCGTTTCTTTAGAATGTTTATGACCGGCTTTACAGATACAACCGTAATGCGCTTTGCTCGCTTAGAATTAGGTCGTAACCAATGGCGCCAATATGGTTTTTCATTAAAAGAACCTGGCGAGCTCATACCATTAGATGATAATGATGCTACAGAGTTTAACTTAACCTCCGTTAGTTTAGAAGAGAATGGCAGCCGCTCCCCGGTTCCTTACGTTATACCACCAGGAATTAACCGCCAGCAGCAGCAAGTAAGTAATGGTCAAAATGTATTTCTTAATGAGCAATCATTATCAATACAAACCTGTGGTTTAGAAGACGGCGATTCTCGAGGCGTATTTAAATCATTAGGAATGGACTTACGCCAATTTAAAAAGTTAGACATGTTTATACATGCCGAAGGTTCAGACGCTAGCCCACTTAAAGATGGAGACGTGAGTGCATTTATACGCTTGGGGAGTGACTTTAGCAGTAACTACTATGAGTATCAAATTCCATTAAAATTAACCAAAGTTCCATTTAACCTTAGCTCTACAGATAATAGCGCCGCAAGAGAAGTATGGCCAATTGAAAATGATTTGGCATTGGAAATGAGCGAATTAGTTGCAGCCAAAAGAGCTAGAAATAAAGCAGGCGCCTCAAACATTATACCTTACGAGGTGAACCTTAGCAATGGACGAAAAATAATCATCGTAGGTAACCCAAATATTGGTGACGCCAAACAATGTATGCTCGGTGTGTTAAACCCAAAGAAAAAACCAAACACACCACAAGATGATGGAGCCAAAAAATGTGTAGAAGTTTGGTTTAATGAATTACGCTTATCCAACTTAGATGAAAGTGGTGGTTGGGCAGCCATAGGACAAGCTGATATACAACTAGCCGATATTGCCAATGTAAAAGTGAGTGGTAATATGTATACCGCTGGTTATGGAAATATAGACCAACGTGTAAATGAAAGAGCACGAGAGAACTTTAGTCAATTTGATGTATCAACAACCGTGCAAGCGGGTAAAATATTACCAAAAGATTGGGGAGTTCAACTTCCAATTTTTGCTGGCATATCTCAATCCGTAACGAACCCTGTGTATGATCCTTATGACTTAGATGTAAAGTTCCAAGACAAGCTAGATGACGCAGCGGCTGCTGATCGCGACTCTATTAAAAGAGCTGCTCAAGACTTCACCTCTATTAAAAGTTTGAACCTACAGAATGTGCGTATCGTTCCAGTAAATGATAAGAAAAACCAACCGTGGGATTTGAAAAACTTCGATATGAGTTATTCATATACGCAGACTAATAATAGCGATCCATTAATTGAAAAAGATGTATTAGATGAGCACAACTTAGGTGTAGGCTATACATATGCTCCCAAATCAAAACCGATTGAACCTTTTAAAAATATAATTGGTAAGAAAAGAAAGTACTTACAGTTTATCCGCGACTTTAATTTCAATGTATTGCCGGCCAACTTTACAGTACGCTCCTCTATGCAACGTATCATAGGAGAAACCGAATTAAGAAATGTTGATGATGGTAACTATACCCTACCAACCAATTTCTTCAAATTCTTTACTTGGAACAGAACCTACAATATGCGTTGGAACCTCACTCGTTCCTTAGCTATAGACTATTCGGCTAATAATATGGCACGAATTGATGAACCCAATGGACGTATTAATACCAAAGTAAAACGCGACAGCTTAGTAGATAATTTACTTCGAGGTGGACGAAATACAAATTTCAATCACACACTCAATGCCAACTACAATGTTCCATTGAATAAATTTCCGCTAACGGACTGGATGAATGTTAGGGCGTCTTATAATGCTACTTATAACTTTACGAGAGCATCCTTACTGGCAACTAACCTGGGTAATACTATTGGTAATACACAACAACGTACGATAAACGGTGACTTAAACTTTTCCCAACTATATAATAAGGTTAAAATACTTCGTGTAATAAATACACCGAAAGTTAAAAAACAAAAGAAAAAGAAAGCCGGTCAGAAAAATGACGACGGTAGTAAAAAGCCAAAACGAGGAACACTAATTGAAGTCCCTAGTAAGAGCGACAAAAAGCAAGAGAAAAAAGACGAAGCCAAAGATGATAAAGTTTTAAAAGATAAAGGCTCAACAACCATAACACAATCCGGTGGTGTTGATATAGACCGAGAGAAGTTGAAAAAGAAAAGAGAGGAAGAAAAACGCAAAAAAGAAGAAGAAAAGAAGAAAAAGAAACTTGCCAAAAAGAAGAAAAGAGAAGAGCGCAAAAAGCGTATCCCTGACCCATCAGAAGGTATAAGAATTGCTGGTCGTGCTTTAATGGGTTTAAAACGTGTAAGTATTACTTATAATGAAAACTTAGGAACCATATTGCCTGGCTACATGGATAGTAATCAATACGCAGGTATGAACTTTGCCAACCAATTACAACCAGGTGCCAACTTCGTATTTGGTTACCAGCCTAACAGGCGTTGGTTAGATAATGCAGGTAATGCCAATCTCCTAACAAGGGATTCGTTATTCTCACAACAATTGCAACAACAATACGCGCAAAGTATTAATGCAACGGCTAATATTGAGCCTTTCAAAGACTTTAGAATTGATTTAACCTTAAAGAAAAACTTTAGTAAAAACCTATCTGAATTATTTAAAGATACGATTGGTGGCGGAAATGACTACGTACATCTCAACCCATTTGAAACAGGAAGCTTTGACATCTCATATATTGCCATAAGGACATTATTCCAATCTGGTAAAAACGATATTAATAATCTAACGGAGGCATTCTATAATTTTGAAGCCTACAGAAAAACAATATCTCGTAGACTAGGATTAGTTAACCCATACACCAATAGTCTTGCCGCGCCAGAAGATCCTGAATATGCCAAAGGATATACGCGCTACCAACAAAATGTTGTCATTCCAGCCTTCTTAGCAGCCTACACGGGTAATGACCCTGAAGCGGTTCCATTAATAGGAGATGGCACCGAAGGTGTGCGAAGTAATCCATTTAGAAATATAATGCCTTTGCCTAACTGGCGTATCAACTATAACGGATTAGCTCGTAATAAAAAGATGAAAAAAATCTTCCAGAACTTTACACTTACACACGCTTACAATGCTTCATTAAGTATGAATGGCTTTAACTCGGCCTTGATGTATAATGATGCATTTGGTTTGGGTTACCCCTCATTTATTGACTCTATTACTGGAAATTATGTTCCTTATTTCTTCGTGCCCAATATGACCATTAATGAGAACTTTGGTCCGGTTATTGGAATAGACGCAACACTACAGAATTCACTCAACATACACTTTGACTATAAGAAATCTAGAACACTCAGTATGAGCTTAGTCGATTTCCAATTGAGTGAAACCAATAGTTCTGAAATTAGCATTGGCGGTGGTATTCGATTAAAGAATGTTACTATAAATACGCAATACTTTAACCTTCATAATATGAAGAGTGATGTAAATATCAAAATGGACTTTTCGATTAGAGATGACAGAACATCTATTAACCGATTAGACCAACGTATTAAAGTAGATACAAGAGGTCAAAAAGTGATTAGTATTACGCCTTCTATAGATTACTTATTAAGCAAAAACTTAACAATAAGGCTATTGTATGACCGTCGTCAAAGCATACCGTATGTATCCAACGCCTACCCTATTACGACTACACGAGGAGGGGTTATGTTACGTTTCTTAATGGGTCAGTAATCAAGCTTAATTTTCACAATTCCTTTAATCCTCAAGAGCTATTAATTAGCTATCTTGCGAGTGAAGTAAATGAATAATTACAACCTACTAATATCGCGTTTGGATGCCTTTATACGTAAGTATTACGCCAATAAACTATTGCGTGGGATAATTATATTTCTTGCTTCTGCCCTAGCCTTTTATCTGATTATAAGTTTAGGAGAATATTTCTTTTACTTTCCATCTTGGTTACGCTATAGTTTCCTTGGCATATTTGCCATTTTAGGTGTTGGCAGTTTGGCCATTTGGGTCATTAATCCTTTATTAAAAATGTCGCGCTTAGGCAAAGTAATCTCTCACCATCAAGCAGCACAAATTATTGGTGACCACTTCCCAAATGTGAAGGATAAATTATTAAATATTCTACAGCTTTCGCATCAGAGTGAAAATGCAAAAAGCAAAGAACTCATACTTGCAAGTATTGAACAAAAAACACAAGAGCTTTCACCTATTCCATTTACCAATGCAGTAAACTTAGGCGCCAACAAAAAATTCTTACCCTATTTACTTATTCCTTTATTCATTGGGATATTCATACTTTTCGCTGCTCCGAGTATATTTAAGGATAGTGCACAGCGCTTATTTCAACCTGAAAAATCATTTGCACCTCAAGCACCATTTACATTTGAATGGACTAATAAAACCGAAGCGGTTCCGCAGTATGAAGATGTAGAAATCAAAGTCAAAACGAAGGGAAAAACGGTTCCTGAAAGCATCTCCATAATATTGAATGGTCAGAAAATAGCCATGCAAAAGAATAGTGATGGTTCATTTAGTCATACAATTCATAAACTAAGTAAAGAGACACTGTTTCAGTTCGAAGCCAATGGTTTTTTAAGTAAAGAAAATACCATCAAAGTGTGGCCCAATCCATTGATTAAAGATTTTAGCGTTAACCTCAATTATCCAAGCTACACCGGTAAGAAAGATGAAACGCTCAGTAACATTGGCGATGTTGTTGTTCCTGAAGGTACTGTTATTACATGGAATTTTACAACGGAGCATACTGACAAGATGCTCTTTGGATTTACCAAAGTACCCACTCAGCCACTGACAAAAAATGGTAATCGTTTCTCAATTAGCAAACGCTTCTTCCGAGATACTAGCTACAGCATCTCTCTTTCTAATAAATCAGTTAAAGGAAAGAACGACTTACAATATCATGTATCAGTGATCCCAGATCAGTATCCAAGCATTCATGTTAATCAATACAATGACTCTCTAACAGAAAATTTTGTACTATTTGTAGGAGACGCTGGTGATGATTACGGCATAAGCACAGTTGCACTTCAATATAGCATACAAGGCGAAAAAGGTAGAAAGAAAAATGGGCGTGTCCCTATGAATATTAAGGCAGGTACATTTACTCAATTTGAGTATTTTATGGATATAGAAGAGCTTGGAATGCAGCCAGGTGATGAACTTCAATACTACTTTAATGCTTGTGATAATGATGGTGTAAATGGCAGCAAGTGTGCCAAGAGCGCAATATTTACATACGCCAAGCCTAGTCTTAAGCAGTTAGATTCCATCGTTGACCAAACGCAAAAAGAAATCAATAAAGATTTAAAAAATACAGCCAAACAAAACGAAAAGGTTGATAAAGACATTGATAAGCTTAAACAAAAACTACTAGAAAAGAAAAACCTCGATTGGCAAGACAAGAAAAAACTGCAGGACTTAGTTAAGAAAAATGAAGCCATTCAAAAACAAATTGAGAGCATTAAAAATAAATTTCAGAAAAATATAAAACAGAGTGAAGAAAAAAATCACTCCGAGGATATAAAACAAAAACAAAAGTCTCTTGAAAATCTATTAGAAGATTTAAAAGACAATAAGCTCGCCGAAAAAATGAAAAAAATCGAAGAGCTTATGAAAATGTTGAATAAAGACAAGCTCTTTGAGGAATTGCAAAAAACACAAGAAGAAAACATGCAAATGGAGAAAGACCTAGACCGCATGTTGGAATTAATGAAACAACTTGAGCGCGACATGCGCATGGAAGATGTAGCCAATAAGGCCAAAGATCTTGCTAAAAAAGAAGAAGAATTAAATAAAGAAACAGATGCCAATAAAAAAGGCAATGACGAATTAAAGAAAAAACAAGACGAGCTAAACAAAAAAATGGATAAGCTCAAAAAAGATCTAGAAGAATTAAATAAAATTAATAAAGAAACCGAAACACCTCAAAAAATGGGTGAGGTTAACAAGCAACAGAAAGATGCTGAAAGCCAAATGGACGAAAGCTCCGATGCATTAAGCAAGCCTAGTAAAGCCAGCAAGAGCAAAGCCTCCAAAGCCCAGAAGAAAGCACAAAAGAATTTAGAAGATATGGCCAACAGCTTAAAATCAATGGCAGGTGGCGGTAGTGCTGATCAAACCGAAATAGATATTAAAGCAACACGTCAAATACTATCGAACTTGCTTAGAATGTCGTTTGATCAAGAAAGTCTTATTGCTCAAGTTAAAAGCACGAATGTAACAGACCCAACATTTGTTACAAATGTTCAACAACAATACAAGCTAAAAGATGACAGTAAAATGATTGCAGATAGCTTATTTGCATTGAGCAAAAGACTATTTGAAATATCAAGTTTTGTCAATAAAGAAACGGGTAAGATTAATAGCCAAATGAAAAGCAGTATTCAATATCTTGAAGCGCGTAATAAAAGAAGAGCCTCGGTTAACCAGCAATATGTTATGACTAGCACCAACAACCTAGCCTTAATGCTTAATGAACTCTTAGATCAATTACAGAAAAAACAAGCAAAGCAACAAGGTAGTGGCTCGTGTAGCAAGCCAGGTAACAAACCTGGTAGTAAACCGGGTAATAAACCAGGCAAAAAAGGTGGTAAAGGAATGGGTATGCAACTAAGCGATATCATTTCAAAACAAGAGCAGTTAGGCTCCGCTATGAAACGAATGTTGGACAAGCAAGGAAAGAAAAACCCGGGCAAACAAGGTTCTGAAAAAGGAGGAAAAGACGGCGATAAAAAAGGAGAAGCTGGCAAGAAAGGAGAAGGGAAAAAACCAGGAAAAGAAGGAGGGAAAAGTGATCAATCGGGCGGTGAAAGTGAAGAAATTGCTAGAATGGCTGCTCAGCAATCTATGCTTCGTAAGCAATTAGATGATATAAATAATAGCTTAATCAAAAATGGCAAAAGCAATCCTGAACTAACCAAAATCAAAAACGAAATGGATCGCATAGAAACCGAACTGGTCAATAAACGAATTACAAATAACTTACTAAGCAGACAATCGTTAATTCTTTCGCGGCTAATGAAGGCCAAGAACGCTATTCGTGAGCAAGACCAGGGTGAAGAACGAGAAAGCCAGAGCGGTAAGGAAGTAACTAGAGAAATCCCGCAGAACTTAAAAGACATTTTAAAGAATAAAAAAGCAGCGGTTGAATATTACAAAACAGTCCCTGCTTCTTTGCAGCCCTATTATAAGAATTTAGTTGAGCAGTATTTTGACTTAATTAAGTAAGTCATTTTTACATAGCAATTAGAGTTGTGTAAAAATTTAAATTTATCTTTAAGGCAAAGCCAACAAGGTGAACAAAATAATTCTAGTCTTATCAATCTTAACTATTGCATTTTTTTTAATACCGTCCAGTAGTTTCGATGCCATTGAATATAATTCATTCCCGGATTTAAAACCACATGATCAATATCAACTAGGCCGCAACTTCCCTAATATTGGAGATGGAACAATAGCTTATGAACGCGCGTTGCGCAAAGCTTCTAAAAAATATAGAAATCAGAATACTCCTTGGACACAAGAAGGCGCAACCAATATTGGTGGTCGTATCAATACTATTGCTGTTGATCCTAATAACGCCAATATCATTTATGTAGGAACACCCAATGCAGGAATTTTCAAAACAACAAATGGTGGGCTTACTTGGGATCATAAATTTGAACAACAACAAAGCTTAGCGATTGGAGTTTTAGCAATAGACCCTAACAATTCTAATACAATTTATGCAGGAACCGGAGATGAAGCATTAAGCTCTTTTACCTATATGGGTAATGGTCTTTGGAAAAGTACCGATGGAGGAAATACTTGGAATTACATTGGATTAAAAGAGACAAGAGTAATAAGCCAATTGATTATTCATCCGACCAATTCTAATATCATCTACGCTGGTACCATGGGCAATATTTATAGTATGGATACTGATAGAGGCTTATACAAAACTATAGATGGTGGCCTAAATTGGACGCAGGTTTTATACTTAGGCTTAGATGCTGGTATTGGTGATATGGCAATAAACGAGTCGCAACCAGATACACTCTTTGTAACAGGACGTAACCGATTTAGAAGTAACCAAGTATCCAACACGGTAGGACCTGATGCAAGAATATTTAGAACTTACAATGGAGGACAAACTTGGGATACATTGACTAACGGACTACCTAGCGGTGACCAGTGTAAAATTACAATTGCACTATCTCAAAATAACCCTCAGCTAATCTACGCTAGTTATTGTGATTCTACGATGAATTATAATGGTTTTTATAGAAGTACAAATGGTGGTGATAGTTGGAACTTTATGTCTAAAGATAATGACATGAGTATGGGCGGCTTTGGCTGGTACTTTGGTGAGATTTTTATTGATCCAAACGATGACAATCGTGTGTACTGGTGCGCCATAGATTTATATAGAACAACCAATGGCGGAAGCACTTGGAGCCGCAGAGCACCACCATGGTTCACTTACGATGTACATGCCGATAAACATGATATTCAATTTGTCAATAGCAATACCTTTTTCTTAGCAACAGATGGGGGCATTTATAGAACAAATTCTGGTGGCGGAAATAATGCATCAGCTTGGGACAACATTACTAATATGCCTATTACACAATACTATAGAGTAGGTTATAACCCTTGGGATTCTTTAAACTATTATGCCGGCGCTCAAGACAATGGAACGCAAGTTGGATCAGCAGCCAGTGGTGTAGATAGTTGGCTACGTTACTTTGGTGGTGATGGTTTTAAACCAGCATTTGATAGAGATGATGAGGACACTTGGTACACTCAAACCCAGCGTGGAAATATTAATAGCACCATTGATGGCGGAAATAACTATGATAATATTACTGCTTCACTCACTGCAACAGATAGAGCTAACTGGAACACGCCTTATTTATTAAGTCCTCAAAATACTAAAACAATGTATGTTGGAACTTACAAAGTATATAAAAATACATACGCTCCTGTCGATAATTGGACAGCCATAAGCGGAGACTTAACTGACGGAATAGATAACAGCAATCATGTTCTATCTGCCTTAGACCAATCTGCTATTAATGGGCAAGTATTATATGCGGGTACAAGTGATGGTAATGTATGGGTTACACAAAATGATGGCACTAGTTGGAGCCAAGTAAATGCAGGATTGCCTGATCGTTATGTAAGCGCAGTTAAGGCTTCGCCTAATAATCTATCCAACGCATTTGTAAGCTACTGGGGCTACCGAGACAACGATACAACAGCCTACATATACTTTACCAATAATTATGGACAATCCTGGACATCCATAGCCAGCTCTTCCCTACCTAATTTTGCCATTAATGACATTTGGATAAAGCCAGATGGAACCGACAGCTCAATTATTATTGCTAATGATGGTGGCGTTTATTCTACAATCAATCGTGGTGGAAGCTGGATGCGCGTTGGAAACAATATGCCCATATTCCCAGTATATGATGTCGAATACAATCCAGCAACTAAAAAGATATTTGCTGGGACATTTGCCATGAGTTTACAATCAATGGGGATAGATTCTGTATTTGAAGCAGTACCACCTGTCATGAATGTTGGCTTATCAAATACTAAGATTTTTGGTGCAAAAATTTACCCGAACCCTTGTAAAGATCAAGTACAAATTGAATTAGAAAAGGCTTCAGCAATCAGTATCACATTGCTAGATATCAATGGCAAAGTTTTGATGAAGCAAAAAATAAATACCAAACAAAGTAAGCATAAGATAAACCTGAGCAATTTTGCCAAAGGCTTGTACTTATTAAAAATTAAATCTGATGACAACGAAGTCATTCAAAAAGTTTTTAAAGACTAATACTCCATGACTAGATATTTCATTTTAGCACTCCTACTATTGAGCATAATCTCTTGTAATAATGAAGAGAGTAATGTCGAGAAGAAAACAAGCACCCCACTACTAGCTATGGTCATGCAAGATGATCAGTATGGCTTTATAGATACAAAAGGAAATTTTATAATAGAACCTCAGTACCCTTTAGCTCGCACATTTTCTAATGGTGTAGCCTGTGTAAATATTGGCGGCAATAGAGAAAATGCCTTGATTGGTGGAGCTATAGGAGGAAAAAATGTATTTATCAATACAAAAAATGAGATCCAGTTTAATAATTTTAGTTCATCCAGTCCAATGAGTTTTTATAATGGTGTCGCTATTATTCAAAACGATGATAATACCTTTAGTTTTATGAACCAACAAGGGCAAATTGTTGCCAATAATTATACCACACTGGGAGATTGCGAGGATGGGTTAATACCTGCCGTACTAGATAAAAAAATTGGTTTCTTAGACTTAAATGGACAATGGAAAATAGAGCTGCCATTTAAATATTTCATTGGACCATATAATGAAAGACTAAGCTGCTTCTCGGATGTAGATAAAAGATTAAAAGGATACTTCAATACACAAGGCGAAATTGCTATTCCTGCACAATTCAAATCAGCCAATAACTTTCAAGATGGCTTAGCTCGGGTGCAAAAAGAAGAAACGTATTATTTTATTAATCCGCAAGGCGAAAAAGCTTTTAAAAAAGAATTCATTTACACATCTAACTTTAGCGAAGGACTTTGTGCTTTAGAGAGCAGCGGCCAATGGGGCTTTATTGATAAGCAGGGAGAGTTGGCTATCCCATATCAAGATTTTGAAGGAGTAAGAGACTTTAGCGAAGGCTTAGCTGCAATAAAAAAAGATGGGAAGGTTGGTTACATAAATAAAAAAGGAGTTGTAGTAATTGAACCTGCATTCGATAATGGATTACCATTTAAAAACGGTTATGCTATTATTCAAATGAAAGGAAAAATTGGATTTATTGACAAGAAAGGAAAGCTTGTAATTGAAGCTAAGTTTCAACGCGCTGGCAATTTTGTTGATCCCAATGCATCTAACCCAATAATGAAAGTAAACTAAAAAAGGCTCCAATAAATTGAAGCCTTTAAATTAATTATTAAGATAGAGTTTATTTCTTTTCAGCACCTTCTATAAGTACTACAGCTTTATTATTATTCATTTCAAGAAACCCACCTTGAATAGTATACACTTCAGTTGAAGTTTTGTCTGTTAAGATTTTCATTTCGCCTTCTCCTAAAGCCGCAACCATAGGAGCATGCTTATCTAAGATTTCAAAATAACCTTGAACACCTGGAAGATATACGCCGTACACGTCGCCTTCGTAAATCACTTTTTCTGGAGTTAATATATTTAGTTTCATATTGATTAGTCTTTAGTACTAAAAATAAATCTAGCTTTCAGCCATCATTTTTTTACCCTTAGCAATCGCATCATCAATTGTTCCTACTAAGTTAAATGCTGCTTCAGGATACTCATCAACTTCACCACTCATAATCATATTGAAACCACGAATTGTTTCCTCAATAGGAACCAATACACCCGGTAAACCAGTAAATATCTCAGCTACGTGGAATGGTTGAGATAAGAAACGTTGTACACGACGTGCACGGCTTACAGCCAATTTATCTTCTTCACTCAATTCATCCATACCTAGGATAGCAATGATATCTTGTAACTCTTTATATCGTTGTAATAATTGTTTTACATTTTCAGCACAATCATAGTGAGCATCACCCAAGATCTCAGCAGATAATAATCTTGAAGTAGAATCTAATGGATCAACCGCAGGATAAATACCCAAATCGGCAATCTTACGAGAAAGTACCGTTGTTGCATCTAAGTGAGCAAATGTAGTTGCAGGAGCTGGATCCGTTAAATCATCCGCAGGTACATATACTGCCTGTACCGAAGTAATAGAACCATTTTTAGTAGAAGTAATACGCTCTTGCATAAGACCCATCTCAGTAGCCAATGTAGGTTGGTAACCTACCGCTGAAGGCATACGCCCTAACAATGCAGACACCTCAGAACCAGCCTGAGTAAAACGGAATATATTATCTACGAAGAAAAGGATATCCTTCCCTTGACCTTCACCATCTCCATCACGGAAGTACTCAGCCACTGTTAAACCACTTAAGGCTACTCGCGCACGTGCTCCGGGTGGCTCATTCATTTGACCAAATACGAAGGTTGCTTTACTTTCTTCAAGCCCCTTAATATTTACTTTACTCAAATCCCAGCCGCCTTCTTCCATGCTATGCTTGAAATCGTCACCGTAATTCATAATACCAGCTTCAATCATTTCACGTAGTAAATCATTACCCTCACGAGTACGCTCTCCTACACCAGCAAATACAGAAAGACCACCATGTCCTTTAGCAATATTATTAATCAACTCTTGAATTAATACAGTTTTACCCACACCGGCACCTCCGAATAAACCAATTTTACCACCTTTTGCATAAGGCTCAATTAAATCAATTACTTTAATACCAGTATATAATACTTCAGAAGCTGTACTTAAATTTTCAAAAGCTGGTGGAGCTGCGTGAATAGGACGACCATTAGCCTTACTCGGCTGAGGTAAACCATCAATAGCATCTCCTGTTACATTGAACAAGCGACCCTTCACATTCTCACCGATAGGCATTGCTATTGGCGCACCAGTGTCAACAACATCCATACCTCGAGTTAAGCCCTCAGTACCTTCCATTGCGATTGTACGTACACTATCCTCTCCTAAATGCTGCTGCACTTCAAGTACTAAGATAGAACCATCTTTACGCGTTATTTCTAAAGAGTTAAATATTTCTGGTAATTCGTTACCACCCTCGAAGTGAACATCGATAACTGCACCAATAATTTGTTTTATTTTACCTGTATTAGCCATTTGTAAGGTCTTTAATTAAATGTGGCGCAAAAGTAAGTTGGCTAGGTTAATAATAACAATAATCAAATGACAAATTACTAAGGAATTTGCATAGAAATAGCAGTTGTTAACAGATAATGCCCAAAATCAGCCAAGTAAGCATAAAAACTTTTTTTGATATTAGAACGAAATGATACTTGCTACCTAATTAATTTCCATCCAAAAAGAACCGCCATGCTGCTCTACGCCTTGCAAGTTAGGATGTTCCCAATACCTATTAAGCTTAGCATGCAGATCTTTAGTTTCATAGATGTAGTAATTAGGTAGGATGGTTTTATACTTTTCAGGATTAGCTATTAAGAAGGCCGCTAGCATATATTGTTCGTTATAGAATCGATCGCACATAAATTGAGGATAATCATAGGGCAAATAAATATCATGTACATGCACGATGACCCCTTTAGCCAATTTAGGCAATATCTCTAATAAGCAAATCGTCACATCTGAATTAGGGAAGCTCCAATGAGAATTATCGATAAATAATATATCGCCCTTCTCTAAAGTAGAATAATATTCATTTAAATTATCTACATCTTCTAATGGTGTGCGTATCACATGATCAGCCAGCTCATTAATTTCTGCTCTCGGATAAGGATCAATGGATGTAATTTCAGTATTCAGATTGAAATCTTGAATACTCTTACGTGCAACTTTTGTTGAGTTACCACTGCCAATCTCTATGTATTTATTTGGCTTATAAATGGCTAGCATACCATAAAGGTTTATCATGTCCATCCCAGGCAAAAAACCATTGTTCCAAGCAGGCTCAGCTAGGTTTGTTTCAGCAGCAGATTTCTTTAAATTCAATAAAGGCAATGCCAACTCATTAATTTGCGCTAAATGATCAATATAAATTGATGTATTGTTTTGAATAAGAGAAAATAACTCCGGAGCAGTTTTAGCATTGAGCCTTGGCTTAGCATTTATTTTATAGTCAAGAAATATAGTTTGAAACTTAGGCGAAAGAAATTTATACAATCGTTTTAATTTATTTTTCATAACAGCTAATTGTAAATATAGGTCGCATTCATTGCCTTTAAAATATTTAAAGCGCTAGATTCAAACTCCTTTATTCTCAATTGCTTTTCATTAGAAAAAGATAGATTGGCTCAGAACCAAGTGAAGCTATTTACCCTTATCTCAGGATAACATGAACACAATAATTCATTAACTTTAATGGACACTATGAAATCAATATTTACTATTTTACTCTTGACCATTATAAGCTTCCGTTCTGCTCAAGCACAAAATTACATTTGGTCGCTAAGTTCTGGTAGTACTAAAAGTGATAAGTGCATCACCGTAAGAGCTGATAGTCTTGGTTTCATCTATGCTGCAGGATACTTTAGTTACGATATAAACCTAGGTACAAATGCTGTAAATGTGCAAGCGATAGGATTACCAAGTAGCAAGGAAGTATGGTTGGCCAAATTTGACAGCACAGGATTTTGTTATTGGGGCATTGCTGGTGGCAGGTATTATGATGATAGAATATTAGGTATGGATGTAGACCCAGCAGGAAATACAGTTGTGGCAGGAACATTTTGGCAAGGCACTTCAGGCTTTGATTTAAATGGTTATATCATTGGTGCGGGAAACGGTAATGGTAGTGCTGATCAAGGTTTTGTTGCCAAAATTAATACGAATGGAGTTGTTCAATGGGGCTACTTAGTAGGCGACGATCAAGCCATGGATGTAGCCATTGATAAGCAATGGCAATATATATAGCTGTGGTTTCATTCAAGGTAATGATTTAATAGCAAATGGTACAACACTTACAACCAATACAACAACTGGCAACAAGGAACAACCTTATTGGCTTACGAAGCAAGACGCCGCAGGGAACTTTCTTTGGGGTAAGACATTTGGCAACTTACCCTGGGATACGACCTATGGTTTTAATGGAAAGTATGTTGAGCGCGATATTGCTTGCTGTGTAGATGAAAATGATAATGCTTATGTTGTAGGAGGCTATGACCATACTCGAGACTTTGGAACTATAAACCTTACTAGTATTGGACACTACGATAATTTTATTATTTCCTACGACCCTTCGGGCAATTTTCGCGATGCCAAAAGCTATGGTAGCACCAAAAAAGATTGGGCCAACGGTGTATGTTCTGACAACAAAGGAAGCATTTATATTGTAGGTGAGCACCGCGATTCTATTTATTATGACGGTCAGTTTATGGCTAAGAATTATGACGGTCTCGATGTTTTTGTTTTAAAAATTAACGCCTCGGATGGCAGTCCTATATGGGGTGCACGCGCTGGGCGTGATGTAGGCGGCGAAAGAGGTAATGATGTTGTCGCAGATAGCAATTGTAATGTGTACGTTACTGGAGATATACATAATGATGCAAAGTTTGGTGACAATATTATGCTACCAGGAAATATTACAAAGCAAGCTTTTGTAGCAAGAATATCGCCAGATGGCAAATGGAAATGGGCCAGCGTGGGCGGTGGACCAGATAGTTCTGACCGCTCTAACGCCATAGCATTAGGTGTAAATGACCAAATTTATACGGGCGGTTTTATGCGCACTCCTGGAACATTTGGCAGTGCTACCTTACCTACTTTTGGTAAGGCTGATATATGGATTGCTCGTACGCATGATTCATCTTTTAATAAGGCATATGGTTTTGATTTGAATAAGCCGTTAAGCAGGTCTTTTTGGATCACGTGATAACTGTGGGGAGTAAATTATCTTTGGGGTTAAATTTTAAGATTTGGCAGAACATTTTATATCACACTTTCTTCCATCTGGCATTCTAGCTTATTTTGTAATAACAGATATTAAAGAGCTAGGCTA
>CALIIL010000016.1 GCA_938017685.1 uncultured Chitinophagaceae bacterium | reverse complement strand
TTCATTAAACAAACTCAAATTATATTTACGATGCAAAAACAAAAAACTTCCAAAGACAGACAGACTTCCCACAACAAGTTTGTTTGCTTTGAAAGTAAAATTAATCAAATCGATTACACACTTTTTTGTACACTACCTATTTAATAAAACCTTACTATCTTGTTTCTTCTGTTTTCTCATTTCAATATATTAATAGTACTCAATACAGAGACCTATTGTAAATTCGAGCTTACAAACTAAAACCAAGGTGTTTAAAGAGCTTCGACAGGCTCAGCCTGACAGCTTAATAAAAACAACTGGAATATACCACGTGCAGCAATCATCAAATCACCACATAACCACATCATCAAATCAGACCACTACTCAGCCATCATATCCTTAATGACATGTGCAATGTCCTCGGCATTAGGCTTAGAGAAATAATCACCATCTGTTCCATAAGCTGGACGATGGGCCTTGGCAGCAATTGTTCTAGGCGCAACATCTAAATGACGGTAACCGCCTTGCTTCTCCATAACTTGTTGGAACATAAATGCCGTTGCACCACCGGGAACATCTTCATCTACAAATACTATGCGATTAGTCTTTTTCAACTCCTCAACAATAGTTTTATTAATATCAAAAGGCAATAATGTTTGTACATCAATCACCTGACACGAGATGTCTAACGGCTCTAAATAATTAACTATAGCTTCTTCAATAATACGTAATGTACTTCCGTAAGAAACGATGGTAATATCTTCTCCCTCTCTAATAATTTCAGGGATACCTAAAGGCACATTAAACTTACCGAGGTTACTCGGCATATTTTCTTTTAATCGATAACCATTTAAACATTCAACAACAATCGCCGGCTCATCGCTTTGCAACAAGGTCTGGTACATACCTGCAGCTTGTGTCATATTACGCGGCACGCATACGTTCATACCACGTAGCGAATTAATAATCATACCCATTGGGGAACCAGAGTGCCACACACCTTCTAAGCGGTGACCGCGTGTACGCACAATAATTGGACATTTCTGACCACCTTTTGTTCTATACTCTAAGGTAGAAACGTCATCGCTCAATGGCTGTAAACCATATAATAAGTAATCTAGATATTGTATCTCTGCAATCGGGCGCAAGCCTCGCATAGCCATACCAATTCCTTGACCAATAATTGTATTTTCTCTAATGCCCGTATCAAATATTCTTAGTTTGCCATGCTTTTCTTGCAAGCCCGCAAAACCTTGATTCACATCTCCAATGTGCCCCACATCTTCACCATAGGCAAATACTAATGGATTATTCTCAAAAGTGATATCAAAGAATTTATTAAGAATTTCATAGCCATTTTTATTTTCGTCCGTAGCGTATTCAGCTTTCACCTCAACTACTTTTCGTACCGCCTTATCGGATGTGGAGTATAAATGAGTATTATAATCTTTACTATAGGCTTGCTTTAAGTTGAGGTAATAAGAATTCAAACTTTTCTTTGCTTGTCCGTCGTTGGCCAAGTGCAAAGCTTTAGCAACCGCTTGCATAATATCCTTCTTAATAGGCTCGCGTATGGCCTTAAGCTCTTTTACAATTTTAGCAATGTGCGGCGCATTCTCTCCGCCTTCAAATACCAATTGGTTTATTTGTTTCTCTGTAAGAACTATCTGTTCTTTTATTGGACTTAAGAATTTATCCCAAGCCTTTTTCTTTTTTTCTTTAACTAATGCTTGAACCTCCTCTACAATTTTATCTAATGTGGCTTCATCAGCAATTGCATTTTGCAAGATAAACTCGCGCATTTTTTTTATGCAATCTTTTTCAAGTTCCCACTCAAGACGTTCTTTAGATTTATAACGCTCATGAGACCCTGATGTTGAATGTCCTTGGGGCTGTGTTACTTCTTGAATATGAAATAAGGCCGGCGTATGCGACTCGCGCACTTTAGCAATCCCTTCTTTTATCACATTACACAAAGAAGCATAATCCCATGCTTTTACTTTATATATATTTATTCCACCTTCTCCATCGTTATATTCAAAACCACTTAAGGCAGTAGAAATAGAATTTTTAATGGTCTGATACTTTCTCGGAACAGAAATGCCATATCCATCGTCATAACAAAAAACAGCTAATGGTACTTGTAACACACCTGCAGCGTTCATTGTTTCCCAGAACGGCCCTTCACTTGTACTAGCATCGCCAATGGTACAAAAGGTTACTTCATTTCCTTTATCAGAAAAATTATTCTTCCCCTGCAAGCCTTCTGATTGTCTGTATAATTTTGAAGCAAATGATAAACCTAAACCACGAACCATCTGTCCTGCCGTTGGCGAAATATCTGCGCTACTATTCTTGGATTGCGTTAGATCATTATATGTTCCATTATCATTGATCCAACGTGTGGAGTAATGCCCATTCATTTGGCGACCTGCACTTGCCGGTTCTTCTTTTACATCTGTATTAGCATACAATTGAGCAAAAAATGCTTCAACATCACTCATGCCTGTTGCAAACATCAAGGTCTGATCACGATAATAGCCCGAACGGATATCGCCATTTTTAAAGCTTTTAGCCATTGCAATTTGTACCAATTCCTTTCCGTCTCCAAAAATACCAAACTTAGCTTTCCCTGTTAGTACTTCCTTACGGCCCAATAGGCTTGTTTCACGACTTACCACCGCTAATCTGTAATCATTGAGCACTTCAGTCTGAAAGTCATCAAACGATATCTTAGCTGCGGCAGCTACATTATTATCTGTTCCCATAGAATGCTGCAAAAATACAAAATTGATACCTAAAATTCAGGGTAGATTTTCTGAATATCTTTTACTACAATTTCAGTAAAAACTTCAGCTCCTTTTATGTTTACATGCTGTGGGTCTCGGAATAAGCTATCAACCGCTGTAATTGGGTGTTCATGATAGTTTAAAATGGGAATATTATACGCTAAAGCCTCTCTAGTAAGGAATTGCATAAATTCATCATGATAAATATATGAATTGGTATGTTCATGGTGCAAAGGCGGCACTACGAACACCATTTTAATATTTCGTTCCTTCACATCATCCAATACTTCTTTAAACATGGGGATTAATGAGCTATCTACTCTAATACTATCATTACCCATCACATTATCTGCACCTTGCACAATAATACGACCGGTATTAAATGTAAATCCTTTGTATTGCTTATCAGACAATTGGGATTGACCTAAGCCAGCTTTTATAACTTCTCTTATAGCTTCGCGCCTGCCGGCAAATCTTACCATCGGTAAATAATAATCCGCCCAATGAAAAGTCTCATAGTATTTAGCCGCACTGACCATATCCTTTCTATTAAAATAAGGCAGCATCTGATCAGCATTAAACAATTGCTTATCCTGCGCTATGGAAAACTGGTCTATAATAAAAACGATTAGCTTGGGCTTCGGATTATTAGCCACTAATTGATCATGCATGACTTTTTGCAAAATAATTGTTTGACCATCCAAGCCCAAATTATAAGTAGGATGCTGCCACATATCCTCAGCCACCTTCGGGTTAAATTGCTTCCGTGCTCTTGAGCTACCATAAATAACAACATCAGCATTTACATTTCCTTGCTGCACATCATTCCATACTTTATAATATACATTCTGTGATTTGTACAGAGCACGGCTACTTGCATAATCCAACAAGTAAGCGACCAATATAATGGGCGCTAAGAATAAAATTATATTTCGAATAATTACTCTCATTAAAACTGAAAATATAAAAATTGATTAGGTGAGTTATATAGATAGAAAATGATAAAAATGAGTAAGTAGTAAAATGACCAACGCACTATTTTATTTTGCCCTGCAAAGAATAGCTCAATGGCATATTCATATTGCCGACCAATAAATTCAATGATAAAAAATAATATAAACACAGCGCCAACAGAAATAGTCGGTAAGACTGTAGGACGTTCCAACACTTCTGGAATATTAAGCTGCGAAAACATTTCAACCGCTTGAGCAATACTATTTGCCCTAAAAAAAGTAAACCCCACAACTACCACACTCAATGTCCAGAACCAAGAAAGCACATAAGGCACTTTAAACTTAAAAGTTTTGCTAGCGATTAAATATAAATAGTATGCCAGCGCGTGCACTAGCCCAAAAGCAATAAATGTCCAGTTGGCTCCATGCCATAAACCACTTAGAAAAAAGACAATAAAAATATTAAACCATTGGCGCAACTTTCCTTTGCGGCTGCCTCCCAGGGGTATATAAATGTAATCCCTAAACCAATTCATAAGCGAGATATGCCATTGGCGCCAAAAAGCAGGAATATTCTGTGCAAACAAAGGAAAAGCAAAATTCTTTTTTAGATGAATACCGAACAAACGCGCTGACCCAATCGCAATATCCGAATAGGCCGAAAAATCGACATATATCTGAACGGTAAACAATAACATACCGAGCAACAAACCACTTGTATTATTGGAATGCGGGCTAGCAAATACTTGATCAACAATGCGCGCACAATTATCAGCAATGACTACTTTCTTGAACAGTCCCCAAAGTATTTGTCTTAATCCATTGCTTATTTGACCTACTTCTAAGCTCCTTTTGCTTTCTAATTGAGGTAAAATATCGGAAGCACGTTCTATAGGCCCAGCCACCAATTGCGGGAAGAAACTGACGTATAAAAAGTAGGAGATAAAATCTTTTCTCGCTTCAAACTCCCCTTTATATACATCAATGGTATAAGACATGGTCTGAAAAGTATAGAAGCTAATACCAACCGGCAGGATCAACGACAGCGATTGCTGATTAAGATCAAAACCTACAGATTGAAATAAATGTACAAACTCAGCAATGAAAAAGTTGTAATATTTGAAAAATCCAAGCAAGCCCAAGTTCACCATTAAGCTTAGATAAAGCAATAGCTTTTTGTTTTTAGTGCTAAATTGGATTCGTAAGGCTAAGAAATAATCAACAACTGCTGATAAAGTAATTAATCCGAGGAAACGCCAATCCCACCAAGCGTAAAAAAATAAACTAGCTAGTAGCAGCAAGATATTTTGTTGCGCGGTCTTTTTTAATTGCCAATACAAGAGAAAGACAATGAATAGCATTATGAGATATTCAAAAGAGTTAAATAGCACTTATTAATGGGCGTTGAAGCGCAAAGATACTGCAATAAATAGCTGCAAATACTATTTCAAAACAGTCCGATTAACAAAGTGTTCATACATAAGCTGTTAATTACAATTGAGTTAACCCTGGCTTAACACCCGACAGGCCAAATAATGCGTCTTTTTAAATAGATTTGACTGTATAACTTAAATTAAATATTCAAATAAATATGAAAAAAGCAATTTTATTATTAAGTGCTGCTGTATTGACATTTGGAGCAGCAAATGCACAAACAACATTAAAGACGGCAAAAAGTAAAATTAACTCAAAAGCTGCATCTGTTTCGCAAGTAGCTAAAAGCAATGTGAAAACAGCAACAACTGCCGCTCAAGACGTTGACTCTAAAATTAAATTTGCAACGGATGAGCATGACTTTGGAACTATTCCTGAAGGACCAGCAGTTAGTTATGACTTCATGTTTACTAATACTTCTAAGCAGCCTATTCAATTAGAGCATGTACAAGCTTCATGTGGTTGTACTACACCTAACTGGTCTAAGGATCCAATCTTACCTGGTAAGACATCTAAGATTACTGCTACTTATAACACAAAAGGTCGTCCTGGTAATTTTTATAAAACAATTACAGTGCGTTCTACTGCAGGAACTAAAACACTTAAAATTAAAGGAGTTGTAGAAAAAGCACCAACTTCAAGCGTACCATCGAACAAAAGTTCAATGTTGAAACATTAAAATCTTAAATATAAAAAAACAAACAAGTATGAAAAATGTAATAATGATATTAGCAGCTGTTCTTCTTAGCTCAGCAGCATTTGCTCAAAAAGCAGAATTTAAATTTGAACAGCTAACGCACGACTTCGGTAATATTTTAGAAGGACCAGAAGCTACTTACGAGTTTAAGTTTACGAATGTTGGTTCTGAACCTTTGATTATTCAAAGCTGTTCTGCTAGTTGTGGTTGTACTACACCTAACTGGTCTAAAGACCCAATTATGCCTGGTAAGACTGGTGTAATCAAAGTGAAATTTGCGTCAAAAGCACGTATTGGAAGTTTTAATAAAACAATATACATCCAATCTAACGCTAAGAGTGCCAAAGAACGCTATGAACTTTATATCAAAGGTGTTGTTATACCTAAAGCAAAAGTTGGAGGTAACTTAAAAATGAGCCCTTCGAAACAATAATACGACAATAATAATATTACATAAAACCTACTTCAAAAAACCATTCGCTTGCGAATGGTTTTTTGTTTTAATAAAGATTGGATTATAACTAGAAGCTAAAATTATAATTGGTCCTATATTCGTAACGTAGCTTCTAATCATGAGCCTAGCTAATAATATTTCAAAAAAAATTGCATTTGGCAATAGAAAAAGTTTCTCCGGCACCATAATACGCATAGCGATTATAGCCGTTGGGCTTAGTGTTAGTGCTATGATCATTGGAGTATCCTTTATCAAAGGGTTCCAAGAAGGGGTTCAGGATAAATTTTATTCTAGTTGGGGACATATTCACGTCACACCATTCTTAGCGGACCCTAACAATATTCTTCAAGAAGAAACATTCCCAGTAAACGATACGCTACTTAAAAATATTACGGCAATTCCCAATGTAGTTAAAGCACATAGCTATAGCCTACAATCAGTTATAATAAAAAGTAAAACAGAAGTAGAAGGTCTTGCGTTAAAAGGGTATCGTTCTAAAGCCGACTTCGATTTTATCAATCAAAGTATCACAGAAGGCAGCGCTCCTGCATTTAATTCTAATAAAAAGTCGCAAGAGATATTATTGTCAAAAACATCTGCTAAGAAATTGCAAGTCAAACTTGGCGCGAAGCTGTTACTTTACTTTTTAATTCCTGGAGAACAAAGTCCTCGTATAAGGAAAGTTAATGTAGTTGGTATATTTTCAACTGGTTTAGAAGAGTACGACAAATCTCTAGCTCTTTGTAACCAAGTGCTACTAAATGATATTAGAAAAGATAGCATTAGCCAAGTACAAGGCTATGAGATTTATATCAAAGATCCGGCTAATGCTGAGTTAGTTAAAGATAATATCTATAAAGATTATGTTGAGGCTCCTCTCTATGCTTACACCGTAAAGGAACGCTTTGAGAATATTTTTACTTGGTTACAAATGTTGTCCGTAAATGAAAAAATACTAATTAGTATTATGCTCATTGTGGCCATAATGAATATGGTTACTACCCTACTCATTTTAATTCTTGAACGTACACAAATGATTGGTATCCTCAAAAGTCTTGGTATGCGATTTAGACCCTTAATGCATATTTTTTTAAGCTCTGCTTTCTATATTTTAGTTATTGGGCTTTGCCTTGGCAATGCAATAGGACTTGGTGTAATTTATGCTCAAAAGACACTTGGCTTTATCAAGTTAAATCCTGAAGTCTATTATATAAATACAGCTCCGGTAGTATTCCCCTGGAGTTACATTTTATTTATCAATGGGTTGGTTATACTAATTATGCTAGTGGTATTACTCATACCAAGCTTAATTATTAAAAAAATTAGGCCTATCAAAGCTTTAAAATTTGAATAGTAAGGAAGCATATATAGCATTTTGTAAAAAGGTCAAGTACTTGCCTTTTTTCTACGAACCAGCTTGGTGGGACTTATTATCCAAGGATTGGCAAGTTATTCAATATGAACATGCGGGTTTAGATTTTTTCATTCCTTTTCTATCAGAAAAAAAGATAGCATTCACTCTCATTCGCAATCCGCATTTAACGCCTTATAGCGGTATCCTTTACGATTTCAACAACAATCTTAATGATGCTGATTTAAAGGTCGCATTTGCCAAAGGATTAGCGTTAATGCCTAATTCATCGGCTCTTGAGTTAGATAGCTACCCCAACGCCTTTCCAAGCAATGCCACTGCGTCTATTAAGATTACGCATGTATTAAATATTACTGATAAGGATACCATTTACGGTACTTTTAAAAAAGCACTTAAACGACAATTAAAAAAAGCAGACCTTAATTTAATAGTCCAAACGAGTGCTGATATCAAACCACTCTTATCGCTAAATAGCGCATCTCTAAAGAGACAAAATACTACACAGCATTTTGATACACAATTAGCAGAGAAGCTCTTTGATTATTCAAAAAAAGAAAGCAAAGGCCAATTATTTTATAATAGAGATGAGCATGGCAATATTCATGCAGGCTTATGGGTTGTATACGACCGAGAGAAAATGTATTACTTGCTTGGCGGAAGCAATCCTGACTTTTTAGGTAGTGGTGCTATGGGCCAGTTACTATGGACTGCAATACAATTGTGCATTGATTTAAAGCTCAGCCAATTTGATTTTGAAGGAAGCAATGTGCCTGGCATTGCCCGCTTCTTTAAAACATTTGGCGCATATGAAGTGCTATACCCCGTTCTAACAAAACCAACCAATAGAATATTAAGTCTATTGCAACGCATAAAAAAAGCCTGAATAATTATTCAAGCTTTTTAAATATTAATAAAGTGCTTATCGCATAATGTACATTTTGCCATAGCCTTTCTCAATCCATTTATCAGCTAAGTCATTTTCATGTTTATCCATTGTATTTCCATTTAGTGTTGAAACTACTCTATATAAATAAACACCATTACCAAGTTGATCACCAAATTGATCATCTCCTTTATAGCGGTATGTCGTGATATTGCGTCCTATGTGCAAGTCTCCTAATTCATTTTTAGATATTTCTTTCACCACTCGACCGGCCATATTCAATATTTGAATTTTAAAATTAGTTGGCACTTCAGAACCTGTAATTGTAAAAACAAATTGAGTAGAAGTACTAAATGGATTAGGGTAATTCAATACAGCAGAAACTGCGGGCTTATTAATAACATTAAACGTAACCTTGTAAGAAACATTGCCACTAGTATTACCTGATTTATCTTTTCCGTCTAATACAAGTTCATACAATCCATCTGATAATAAACTTGGCGAAAACTCAATTTTTGCCTCATTCTTAGTACCTAATGTACTTATTGATGCCGGTATGAATTTTAGAATATTGTCATCATAAGGAATAGGGATATTTACATTTGGGTTATCAGGATATCTTAAGGCAACGCTCATGACACTTGTATCGTTCAAGGCTAAGAATTTATTCTCATCTTTTAATGTAATAAGAATATTAGGCTTAGCAGAAACAACATCACGATTTAAGATACGTACACCATCAAATGTTACATCAATGACTGGGTTCTCATTATCTCCTTCAATAGATAAAGGTTTAAAACCAATATTATTAGGGTGAAACTGCTCCAATTGATCATCATTAGGATTGGCTTCGACTTTAAATAAGTATTCACCTGCAAATGATTGAGAACTAAAAGGTATAGTTGCAATAATAGTATCTAATGCAGGCAAAGGCTTATAGCGAATTGTCTCTAAATTAGTTGTATTATTATTTACATCTATTAAAGAGTAATCTACCAACATGCTATCCATTGGATAAGGCGTAAGATTCTCTATGGCTATTTGTACATCTTTACTTTGTCCCTCACCCATACTATCTACAAACACAAAATGCCTGTTTGGATTTAAGGCTGCTTCAGGAACAGGCTGGTAATGCACGCGCCAATATTTTAATTGTTCTGGAGTATTAAATACACTATCTTTTTGTTGATAGACTAAACGCAGGCAGTTATATTGGTTAGCATCAATAAAACTTAAAGAAGTATCTCCGTAAACGGTTGTGATTAATACCTCATTCTGCGTGGCGTCAATGCCATATATTTCAACAGCCGTACTATCGCCTACAGTAGGATCATCCGTGCTACTAGCTCTAAAGAAATTGCCCCATTGAATAGCCGGGCCAATTTTAGTTGATGTTAATTTTCCTGATGTACCAAGTACATTAAAATCCATTTCTACATAAAGATTTACAGTACTATCCGCTCCGATAAATTGCTTTACTGAACTAGGATTCCCTTTTTGTTTAAAGAAAACCATTGGTCTATTTTTAGTAAAAGAGTCAATTTGAGTAAATCCTTCTGCTACTAATTTATGATAAAGCGAGTTGCCACTACCTAAAATAACAGTATCAGCTTTCCAAGCGTCTATAAATATATTGTTTTTAGCACCACAACCTGAACCAACGCATAATCTAGGTTGCATCATAACATATGCACCAGCAGGGATACTATCTAAAAAATTCATTATACGTTGACGCCAGACGATATTTCTAAAATTAAATTCAAAATGATTTCCTGGTGCATTAAAAGCTGGAGGATAACTGTCATACTTTGGAGAAACTGGATTAACCCAAGGTTCTCCTGTAATAGAATCAATAATAATAAATTGTAAACTTGTATAATTATTGTAAGGTGAGGCTCCAGCCTGTGAGATTGTAACACCATCAACTTTAGTCAAATAGTCAAAATCCTTATAGGTATAAGGACTAGGTCCAAAAAGACAAACATTTTGCACTTGCAGCGTTCTAGCTTCTTTAGAAAACTCAAAATCTCTATCTGTTTCAGTAAAGACCAATCCATCAGCTGCATCCTTATCGTACTGATAATAATGAGATTGGCTCCAACCAGGTAAGCTTTGATCTAAGTACACAAATGAAAATGTACTCCAACGGTGAGCACTATTGCCATAAATAGTATCCATAGCCGTGCGCCAATAGTAAACTACTGAATCTTGATAAGTTGTGGTCGGCTGCCATTTTATAACACCGCCAGCTGAGTTTACCCTCTTCGTTTCTAAGCTTGGGCTATTAAATTTTTCAGTAGTATCGATTTGAAATACATATTGACGACTCGCTAAAAAAGGATTTAATGTTGACGCTTTTAAATACTCACCTTGCTGACTTACGATACTAAAATTATAAGGGTAAACAGGCACTAAATCATCATTAAAGATTGTAAACGTTCGTTGAATATTATTATTCATTTCAGTCATTTCATCAATGTTCAACAAATCATCAATAGTTACATCAATAACATTTTGCCCTAGGGCTATATCTCCACCCACTGCCACTTTAAATTCTAGTGTGTCCGTAAATCCAAAGCCAGCATATTTTTTATTAAGTATTGTTTGAACAGTATTATCTGGAAAGGTTCTTTTCACATTTAAGTTAACTGTGTCCTTAATGTATTTTCCTAAATTGTAAACGATGATTTTCACATCAAAGGAATCCATTTGTGTTGTAATACTTAACTGTTTAAACAAAACTGATTTCTCCTCAACAGCATAATCTGGTTTTGGCGCACCATACATACTTATGGCAGGATCACCCTGTAGTAATATTTGTTCGGAATGAAAGCGATTAACATTATTGGCAAAGATTTGTGGCGAAAGGTTCTGAATGTTATTAAGGAACTGTTCTCCAATTGTTTTACCGTAAGTAGTATTTACAATTTGTCCGTAAAGAGCATTTGTATAATTACCAAGTGCACCAACAAGCCCAGTGCTACTATTCGCAATAAAATTAATACAACCTGAGTTTGGAACACCTATCCAGCGCTCACTTAATGTCTTAGACGCATTTGTAGAAAACACATTACCTACTCCACAACCATTAGCAATAAAGACAGGTAAGCGACCTCCATTCGTATAGTTTTGAGGAAAATCTAAATTAAAGTCTAAGGTTTGTGAACTACCATGACCAAAAAACTGTACAAAACCTGCACCTTCATTAATGGCATCATCAATTCGCTTACTACCAACTTGAATAGGTTCTGTGCTTGCTTTCGTAACGGTAGTAGTCAAGCCTCCTAACAAGGTATCTTGTACTTGAGCCGCTTGCGTATTCATATAACCCAGTATAGAAGCTTGCAATGTAGCATTATCACCTCCCGCAATATGCAGAAAACGCTTGCGCCAAAGAATTGAATCAGCATATTGCATATTTGTATTAGCCATATTTGTCTCATGCAAGACAGCTTTATCCAAATATTCTTTTATTTCAGAACCATTTAAAATAGATAATCGACCAATCGGTAATTCAGGAATATTATCCATATCAAAATCTGATAGTAACATATCCGATGCTGGTACACCAAATGTTGGGATAGGTATGTATTCGTAATTACTTGGGTTTGCTAACTTCCCAAACCAATAACCTCTATAACCACTGTAAATTATTCCCTTCCCTATTAAAAATGAAAACTTAGCTTTATTACTCCACGCACTGCTAGTTGTAGCATAATGCATGAAGTTCTTAAGTGCTTGAGCATGAAAATTATATCCGTAGCCAAATTCATTGTAAAGGTCATTGACATCAGCAATAATGGCCGTGTAACCACCTCCAACTGCACTTGCTCTAAAATTTCTGTAGTCATTAACATAATTGTTACCACCTCCTCCAATAAAATAATAAGGATCTGTAATAATTAAATAATCACCTTGGTTACTAGCTTGCGAATAATTTTTAAATGCGATTGGTTTTAGGTTACTCACACTTTTAGATACATTAGCTGCTCTACTAATCAAATAAAGTTTCTTAGTTGTACTTGATGCTGGCACCAAGAATCTGACTTTACCTGCAGTACTAATATCTCCAATCAAATATTTATTGCTGCTCATATCATATAGCACAGGTGCAGCACTTCCTCCATTAAAATTATCAACCTCCAAATAATAATTAGAGAATTTGGGGTTCAACTCAAAATAAGTAGCGTTTAGACCCGTAAAGTCAAATGTTCTAGGGTAACGCACATTTACATTAGCAATTCCAACCCGGTCAGGATAATTGCCGGAGTTTAATGTCGAATAAACGAGTGGCAAATTGCCGGAACTATTAACCAAAGACATGGGAACTGCCACATTAAATTTCTGAGCATCAAAAGATCCAAAACTTGAATCTGCCAAGACAGTATTGCCTGATTTAATTTCTAATCGGTGAGTAGTTAAGTAAGAAAAACCAACTGCTGTACTTTGTAATATAGCACTTGGTCCTCCAGACACAGTATAAGGCTTATCCAAGCCAACGGTAATATTCTGAGAAGTTTCAAAGAAGGTATTTACATTCCCTTCTCCTTTCTCAAACATAGAGGACTCTAAATAATCTACCGATGCAAAACCAGGTCCTGAACCTGCGTAAGATGGTCCTTGACTTAATTGAGCGCGATAATTCAAATTCTTAACATCCCAACAATACGTTTCTTTCAATGGCGATCCACTAATTGTATTCGTTTGTAATGAGTAACGAGCATAAGGCCCCGTTGCACTAGATGTTACAAAATAATAAGCGGTATCAGAAATGAGGTTCTGAGATGGATTCATTTGATCAGATGCATTTTTAAATAATGGAGCATCTACAGTTCCATCTGCTTTTGTGCCGTAAAATTCTAAATAGTTTGAGCCGGTCATGGCATTATTAGAGTTTACAAAAATGGGTACTTGTTGTCCATCTCTATAAACTTGCACATTAGCTCCTGTGGCATTTGTTAATCCAGCAGCCGACAATTGCGCACCACTTATTCTATAAACCCCATCTTCATGTACCGAGAACTTGAGATAGCTCTGCGAATAGTTTATCCATTCATTGCCAAAGGTCTGCCCAAAAGATATTTGAGCGCCAAGGACCAATAGAATGGATAAGACAATTTTGTTCAATAGTTTACTTTTCATAAATTTCAATTATTTACTTACTCTTTCGTTTATGTCTTTTTCAACTTTGGTTGGTTTCTTTTTATTGATATCTAAGCGAATAGAAATGAAGTGACTGTACAAAGGACTGTCTCCAAGATTTAAGCTTGAAAAGGCGTAATCAAAAGCAAAACTTTTGATTTGCACACCTAGACCCAAGGTAGGTTGAAACAATGTAGTCTTCTCTGTGCCTGTTGTATCACTATCTTTTAATATGCGTTGGAAGCGTCCCATACCGGCTCTTAAAAAAACCGTTTTGTTATATCCTGCCTCAACACCTACGCGCGGATCAATACTAAATGGATCGGCATTAATTAAATTGCCATAACGAGCACCATCTGTGCTAATATCTAAATTAGCCTCAGCCAATAATGTAACTTTTTTATTTATGGGAAATATTCTACCACCGCCTAAAACAATTCTTGGTCTATTCACCTCACTACTGCGAGATACAATTTCATTACCTGTTTGTTTAAATACTTCTTTCTCTTTTTCAGTAAGGCTATGTGACCACACCGTGTAGGTAGTTGTTATGTCCTTAAAATTAGCACCAACTCTCCAACGACCGATTGCACCTTGGATACCGGCATCAATACCTATACCCCAAGCATTAGCCATAGTACCAATGGAACGATGTATAATTTTGGCATTACCTCCAATGGCAAATTTTATATCATCACGATCTTCCCATCGCCTAATGGTAATTTGCTTAGCATAAGAAATTAAGCCCGCATAATCTGCTGAAGATATTGAACGAATTTTACTGTAATCAATAGTCCCATCAGGCTGCACGAGATTGATTGTGTAAGGAATATCATCAACGGCAAAACGTATCACCGAAAAACCTAAAACGCCTTTTCTACCTTTCAATGGAAAAGCCGCTCCTATATAATCGTACTTAGCAATGCTACTAAAGTACTCCGAGTGCATAATACCTATTTGCATTTCAGACTTTACATTAGCCAAACCAGCAGGATTCCAGAAAGGAGATGTTACATCACTTACACTAGCTGCTTGCGAGCCACTCATTCCCAGTCCACGTCCGCCAACTCCTATTTGTAAATATTCATTTACGTATTTACGCTGTTGAGCCATTAGCTCAATAGAAGAAAAAAGAGTAAGGAGGAAAATGGAAAAAACTATTTTGTTCAAATTCATATAACTGTGTTAAAAAACCTAAAACGCACAAATAAATATTTTATTGTGACGTGTAACAAAAATACTGAAATCGCGCCTACTTTTACAGCCAATTTTGTTGAAATCATATAATTAACAACAAAGTGACATAAGAAAGAGATTAATATGAATTTAATAGAAGAACTCAGCTGGCGTGGCCTCATACAAGATATCATTCCTGGCACTGCAGAATTACTTGAAAAAGAAAAAGTGAAAGCATACATAGGGTTTGACCCAACCGGTGATTCGCTGCATATTGGTAGCCTGGTGCCTATTGTTCTTTTAATGCACTTACAACACGCTGGTCATACACCATTAGCGCTTATAGGGGGAGCAACAGGCATGGTTGGCGACCCTTCTGGAAAAAGTGAAGAGCGTAATATGCTAGACATTGAGCAAATTAGAGCTAATGAAGCAGCAATACAAAAACAGATCAGCCAGTTTATTGATTTTGATAACAAAGCGAATCCAGCACAAATTGTAAATAACTACGACTGGTTCAAAGATTTTAACTTCCTTGATTTCATTCGTGATGTGGGTAAATATATTACTGTAAATTATATGATGGCCAAAGATTCGGTTCAGAACAGATTAAAGACTGGAATGTCATTTACAGAGTTTTCGTACCAGTTAGTTCAAGGTTATGACTTCTATCATTTATATAAAAATCATGATGTAAAGTTACAAATGGGCGGTAGTGATCAATGGGGAAATATTGTTACCGGAACAGAGTTAATTCGGAAGAAAATACAAGGTGAACCATTTGCATTTACAGCACCACTAATTAAAAAAGCAGATGGCTCAAAGTTTGGAAAAACAGAGTCGGGCAATGTATGGTTAGACCCGGCTAAAACATCTCCTTACAAATTCTATCAGTTTTGGTTAAGCACCCGAGATGAAGATGTTGAAAGTTATCTCAAGATATTTACATTTCTCGAAAAAGAAACAATTGACAAGCTAGTAAAAGAACAAGCGGAAACAAATCAAACCGGTTTCTTACAAAAAAAATTAGCCGAAGAAGTAACAGCATTAGTACATTCTAAAGAAGCAGTGACCCAAGCGCAAGAAGCCAGCAATATACTTTTTGGCAAGAACACTTCAGCACAACTTATGGCTCTTGAAGAAAATACATTAATGGACATAATGGATGGTGTGCCAACAGTAAATATTGACCGAGAAAAATTAAATGAAGGCATGGACATTGTAACTTTCTTAGCTGAGAATAATATTTATAACTCTAAAGGCGAGTCTCGCAAAAGCACCCAAGCAGGCGCTGTAAGCATTAATAAAACAAAGGTTAATGACATTAGCTTTAACGTAGATAAAACATGCCTTATAGCGGAAAAATATATCTTAGTGCAAAAGGGAAAGAAAAACTATTTCCTCATAATTGCTGATTAAATATGATACAAAAAAGCTTCCTGATATTACTCATTTCGATCTGTTCCTTCAAAAGTTATGGGCAATACAAAGACTCCGTGCATATAGATTTAAAAAGTAATAATAGCATTTACGAAGTAGTAGATATGCGGGTAGCTCAAGAGTTAAAATTACTGGATAGTATCTTCCATTTTAAACCCGCATTAAAGAAACAAGTGAAGGTCAAAATTTACACTTTGAACCAACTTTATTTTGAAGACATTAGGCATAAAAACTACACGATAGAAAAAATGCTATTGGAACAACAAGTAAAATTTAAAAACAATAAAATTGACTTTTTCAAATTCTTTTTGAATAAAGAAGAAATGAAAAAACTAGGATTATTAATCCAAAAGGCAGCTAAAAAAGATTATATAAATTTTCAAAAAAATCCTACAGAAGATGCTTATATAATTAAGCTAAGACAGCAAGCTGCTGGCTGGGACTTATTAAATCAAACCATTACATTAAGCGATTAAATGATACGTATTGGTCTATTATCGGATACACATTCCTACCTCCATCCTAATATCCCTAAGCACTTCAAGGCAGTTGATGAAATATGGCACGCAGGAGATATTGGCAATATAGAAGTTGCGGATGCTTTAGAAGCTATTAAGCCATTTAAAGCGGTATATGGTAATATAGATGGGCACGAATTAAGAAGCCGATATCCCGAGCACTTACAATTTAAAGTTGAGGGACTTAAAGTATACATGACGCATATTGGCGGATACCCTCCCCGTTATAATAACTTAAGTAAGCCTCATATCAAGACATTCTTGCCCAACTTATTCATATCGGGCCATTCTCATATATTAAAAGTTGTGCCGGATAACAAGCTCAACCTATTACATCTCAATCCAGGTGCATGCGGTAAGCAAGGTTGGCACAAAGTAAAAACGGCTATGACCTTTGAAGTAGCCAATGCCAAAATAGATAATTTGAAAATTATTGAGTTGCAAGATTAATCACGACTTAGTGCAGATGCATTTTGTAATCTGAAATTCCTAAATTACTTTTGTAATCTATTATAATCCGAATGACAAACGAAAAAGACTTATCAGTATTAATAGATAACGAAGCCGACATTGAATTAAACAAGCCTTCGAAATCACGTTTCTTATTTTTTCTAGGATTCTTTGGTTTCTTTCTGTTTATGGTTGGTTGTTTTACTGGGCTATACACGGAACGCTACGATAGTAATGCAGATGTAGAAGTGCCTGAAAGCGCTACTTACAATCCTAAGTACAAGTAATAATCATTTATCAGAATGATTCATTGTAAGCATGACACCGCAGTAGTCATACTCAGTTACAATGGTCAAGCATTACACCAACAATTTCTCCCTCAAATAATTGAAGAGGCATCTGGGCTTTACGATGTTATCTTAATTGATAACGCATCTACAGATGATACCTATCATTATGTTCAAGAACACTTCCCTACTGTTCAATTAATACAACACACAATCAATAATGGATTTGCCCAAGGCTACCATCATGGATTAATACAGATTGACGCAAAATACTTTGTACTACTAAGTGCAGACTTTGAAGTAACTCCCCATTGGTTTAAACCTGTTCACAGCTTATTAGAAAGCAATAAAAATATTGCAGCAGCGCAACCAAAAATTCGCTATCAAAAAGAGAAAGCAATGTTCGAGTATGCTGGTGGTGCAGGTGGGTTCATGGATAAATGGGCTTACTTCTTTTGCAGAGGAAGAATAATCGATACTCTAGAACAAGACAACGGACAGTATGATGATAATATTGAAACTTTCTGGGCAAGCGGTGGTTGTTTCTTTGTTCGTGCTGACTTGTACAAAGAATTTGGAGGACTAGATATTGACTTCTTTGCTCATATGGAAGAAATTGATTTGTGCTGGCGATTTAAAAATGCAGGTTATCAAATTGCAGCTTGCGGCTCAAGCCATGTATATCATGTTGGTGGCAGCGTAATATCCTATGGCAGCCCGCAGAAACTATTCTACAACTTTAGAAACAGCTTAAGCTTAATTGTTAAAAATGAGAGAAGCAGTAAGCTATTATGGCTCTTGCCATTGCGCTTGGTGCTTGACGGCCTTAGTGCAGCTATGTTCCTAATGCAAGGGCAGCCCAAGTCTATTTGGGCTATTGTACGAGCTCATTGGAGTTTTTTCGGTCAGTTGCCACAACTATTGAAGAAAAGAAAGTTGAATAAAAAGCTCATTACATCGCGCAACACAATAGGGATTTACAAAGGATCAATTTTGATGGATTACTTTTTGCGTAAAAAAAAGAAATTCAGCGATTTAACTAAAATCACAATCAAGCAAATTTAAATCACATAATGTATGACATAAAAAAAGAGCTACAAATTGTAGCTCTTTTTTATTAAGATTAATTCATTTATCTCTTTATTACTTTAGCAGTAGAAATTGCCCCACCCATATTAAGTGATACAATATACACGCCCTTAGAAAGTCCTTGCATATCAACGGCAAGATTGTTACTTCCACTTGTAATATCTAAGAATTCACTTTTAACAACACGTCCATTTAAAGAAGTGATGTTTAATATAGCAGATCCTTTATACTTAGTATCAATAGTAATATTAGCCGTATTAACAATTGGATTAGGATATACATCCAACTTGCTTTGCACTCTTTTTGTTTCATCTACTGAATTAGCCCATGCTGTTGCAAGAGTTGTAGAATAGAAAGTCCCTCTTCCATGTGTACCAGTGTATATGATCTCACCAGCCCAACCTGGTCCATTACCATTGATAATTTCACGAGTATCTTTTACCATAATTTCCATAGTTGGAACATTAGGATGCCACTCAGCAACATTGCCACCATGGTTATTCAAGTTAGTCCAAGTTGTTCCTCCATCATCAGTACCCCAAACACCCATTTCAGTTCCAACTAAGTAAGTATCCTGATTAGGATCTTTAAGCATAGCTACAGTATATACTGGCATGAAAGGTAAGTTACCTTGAATAGAAGTAAAGCTAGGGTTAGCAGCAGTACGAGCATTTGTAGATTTATATACATATCTATTATTACCATAATTAGGTAATGTTACTAGTAGTAAATCTCCCGTTTCGTCTGTTTCTAAATCTGTAATGTGTCTTCCTGAGAAAGTTTCAATATCTGTTACTACAAAACCAGCACCTTCTGTAAATCCACTATTTGGTAATGAATTATCAAACTTGTTATCAGTGCTATCATATTTATATCTTGTTCCTAATAAATCTAGGTTAGAGATACGATATACTTTACCGCTTCTAGTACCCACATAAGCAACCTTACCATCTTTAGATGTAGTTACGGCTGAGAAGCCAGCTCCATTTTGAGTAATTAATGGGAACCAAATTGGCTGTCCTAACTCAGTAGCGCCTTGAGTAAACCAAACAGTGTTGATTAAGCCAAACATAAATACTGAACTAGTAGCTGTTTCGTTTAAGTGTAATGGAGCAACCCAATTAGACGAAGCCGGACCAGGTTCAGTAGTGCCATGTTGACCATCATCATCAGGATCTATATTAATATCGAACATACTTGTAAATGAAGCTGGACCTGCTCCACCATCTGTTGCTCTTCTCAATCCTCCATATTGACTTTCGCCAAATACAAAGTTTACATTATAATCACTTAAGATACAATCCATTCCATCACCACCTAACATAAGCTCACTCGTTTGTGCTGAATTAGCAATTGTATTGCGCATAATATTTGAACCGTTATCTTGAGACCCAAACATAATGTGTCCTAATCTATTAGCAGCTACACTATAACATTGCGCTGTTGAGTAGTTTTTATTCTTTTCAATAAAAAATGGATTACCCGGATAAGGTACCGTACAATCTTCCGTTCTAAAGAAACCACCATCTGTTACAACATACATCTCCTCAGGATTACCTGAGTTAAAGAATGCTCCGTGCATATCTGCATGAACATAAGATCCAGGAAGAAAATTGTTAGCATAAGCAATTGGCTTCCATAGTTCCTGCGGTGTATATCTATATAAGTTAAGCTGTCCACCAACAAATATCATTTCAGGTTTTGTAGGGTGTACATTTAAAGTCATATTATAAGTCCCTTGTCCTCCTAAAGGATCCCAGCTTAAACTACCACCAATAGCAATTTGTGTCCAAGTAGCACCCTTATCGATAGACTTATAACAACCTTGAGAACCTCCTGTATTGTTAGCAAGCATAGCATACATCACATTTTCATCACTTGGTGCTATTGCTACTGCAATACGCGAAGCAAAACCAGTACCTGGTAAATCATTCGTTGCGCTATTTACGTTAACGTTAGGTCCAAAAGTGTTACCTCCATCCGTTGAAACAAAAATTCTATTGCTACTAGAAGCTACTACCACATTTCCTGTAGAAGAGAACTCAACATCTTTCATTTGGAGCGTTCCAGTTAAACCAGTTGGTTTAGACCAGGTTGCACCTCCGTCAGTTGTTTTATAAAGCCC
>CALIIL010000015.1 GCA_938017685.1 uncultured Chitinophagaceae bacterium | reverse complement strand
GAACGCTTCGTCCTTGTTCGTTTTCTTTTAGAGCCTTGATGATCTGGCTCTCGTTAAATTTACTTCTTTTCATGTTTTACAGTTTAAAATTAAAGATTTTCTGATTTTTAAACTGTCCAATTTTTAGGGAAGGCTACAATTTGGGGAAGGCTACATTTTTAGGGAAGGCTACAAAAGATTATAATCCTTAAAATATATTCAAATCATTTCTTACTTCTAGTTTCACTTTAGTGAAACTTTTGTATATTTGTTCTGTGAGTGGTAACCAGAAGTTTAGAAGTATTCAATTCTATAAAAGTTACTTCCAAAAATTCTTTGATAAGCAGAATAAGAAGACTAAGGCTAAAATAGTGTGGACCCTAGAGTTAATTGAGGAACACAAAAGGATTCCCGAAACTTATCTCAAGCATTTGGAAAACACGGATGGGCTTTATGAAGTAAGAGTTAAACAGGGAAGTAACATTTTCAGAATATTTTGTTTTTTTGACCAAGGACAATTGATAATTTTAGCAAATGGCTTTCAAAAGAAATCAAAGAAGACACCACAAAAAGAAATAAAACGTGCAATAAAAATTAAAGAAGAATATGAAAACGAAAAATAAAAACTTAATGTCTCTTGACAACTTCAAAGAGAAAAATTACGGTAAATTAGGCACAAAAAAACGTAACGAACTAGAAGAGGGATATGAAAATTTTAAGATAGGAGCTTTACTTCATGAAGCACGCATTGAAAAAGGCATGACACAGGAAGAACTTGCGATAAAAGCAGGAACATCAAAATCATACATTTCAAAAATTGAAAATAATATTAAAGAAGTAAGAATATCTACGCTTAAAAAAATTGTTGAACTTGGCTTCGGTGGAAAGTTAGACTTATCTATAAAAATTTAACCGAATAGAAAATGGGCAACGCCATATAACAAATACTGAAAGCCAACCTGCCTACCAGCAGGTTTAAAACTACAAATCTTTAAATTCTCTTTGCATCTCTTAACTCTTATATTGCCATTTACTTTTTTATTATATTGAGAGAAATGTGCCAGTAGCGCACAAACAGATGTTACAGGTAACTTTAAAAAGAATATGAAACTCAATCTAATTTTACTTCTATCAATCGGACTTTTACCAGCTTGTGAAGTACCAATTGAAGATTATGCATATGACTGGAGTAAGAATGTAAAATCGAAGATCATTGAAGAAAGCCACATTGAGAGTGACAGAGTAGAAATTGACTCAACCAATCAGAATTGGCAAAAAATTATTCATTGGAAAGGGGATCGAAAGTTAAAAGAATATAATTATAGACCAATCAATGGAGATACTGTTGTATCTATTTTTTATAGTAAAAGTCAAGAATTTGATTTGATTAGAGAGCTATGCCCCGGAGTTGAAAGAAGTTTTGAAGGGATTAGATACAAAGGCAAACATTTAGGACTTGCTGAATTTCGTTTTTGCAATGGCAATATAAAAGAAAGTGGGTATAGAATGGATGGAGATGTGGGTTTTTGGAAAGAATTTGATGAAGAAGGTAATTTGATTAATTCCCAGGATTTAGGAAATCTAGAAAGACTAAAAAAGTTGAAAGAGATAAATTATAAATAAAGTAGAAATTAATACTGTATATGAAATATTTAATTATGACACTTCTCTTTTTAGGTTGCAATTCAAATACAGAATTACTTTTAGAACCTAAAATTATTTTTGATTTTAATTTTAGTAAAGTTGCAATGAATAATTGGGACAGAAGAACGGAAATCTTTAATGAAATTCAAAACAATAAAAAATCATATGATAATCTTTCGGTGGAGGACTTAAATTTAATTGAAACTTACGATGAAACATATGAATCTATTTGGGACGTTGAAGGCGGTGGATGCAGTTGGTACTGTGGAGCGAATTACTCCGTAAAATCATCTAACATAGGAAATAAAGCTTCAGATACCACTAATAATATAAACTTGATTAGTGATTTCAGTTACAAAACAGCTTGGACTGCAAAAACAAAAGACGGAATTGGAGAAACTTTTGAATACACATTCCCATATAATCATCCTAGAATCACTAATATTCTAGTTGCTAACGGCTACGTTCAAAGTAAAGTAAAATGGAAAAAATACTCCCGTGTCAAAAAACTAAAAATGTACTTAAATAAAGAGTATTTTGGCACCCTCCTGTTGAGAGATTCATATGCACTACAAGATTTTGAGTTAATAAAACCACTTGGCATTTATGACAGAAACAATAATCAAAATAATGAACCATGGGTATTAAAATTTGAAATTATGGAAATATACCCTGGTCAAAATAATTTAAATCCTGCAATTACAGAGCTTTTTTTTGATGGAATAGATGTGCACTAATAAAACTCTGGCGTTGGACATCTTCATTAGTAAGAAAGTCAATCCCTACAATTCACAAAGCAGTCCCGTAGCTTTGTTATCTGAACCGCGCATAACTAAGGCGCTATTGCCCGTATGTCAGAGGTTTAATTCGAGAGGTATCAGCCACGGCTGAAAACATTTCGAACATCGGAACCATTACTAGTAACCAAAAACCAATAAAACATACCAATATTTGGTATATTTGTATTTAATCTTATTCGCATGGCAAAAAACACATCTATATTATTAGGCGACTACTTTAATAATTTTATAAGTGAGCAAATCTCTTCAGGAAAATTCTCATCGGCCAGTGAGGTTGTTCGCTCCGCCCTACGATTATTTGAGCAAGAGGAAAGCAAGAAAAAAGCAATAATAAAAGAACTAAAAAAAGGCGAAGATTCTGGCTTCATTGATGAATTTAATGAGAAGGATTTTATAAGTTCCATGCATAATAAATATTCGAGTGACGAACTATAAAATAAGTGTTGAAGCTGGCAAGGACCTTGAAAGAATATGGGCGTATACTTTCGAAATGTGGTCACTTGAACAAGCAGATAGATATACCAATCAGATTATTGAAGAAATTAAATACATAGCCAACAAACCTGAAAACGGACAAGATTTTAGTTACGTTCGCAAAGGGTATTTGCGATCTAAAGTGAAACTTCATTATATCTTTTACAAGATAAATAAGAAAAATAATATTGTAGAATTTATCCGTATTTTACATCAAAGAATGGATGTTGAAAACAGATTAAAATAGTCGATTTCTATTATATAAAATTCTCCCTCCTACTTCCCAGCAACACCTTGCAGCATAGGCACAAAACTAAACTCGCCAAAGGTTTCTATTTTCACTCCACCTTTTGGACCTTTTTTGTAACGCGTCATGATTTGTTGCTCGCCTTCTCCGAGCGGGGCTACTAATATGCCGTTGGGTTTTAGTTGCTCCAATAATTTTTCGGGTAAGCTGGGCGCACCGGCTGTAATAATTATTTTATCAAAAGGACCATAGGTTGGTAAGCCTTTATAGCCATCACCAAAAAAGAATTTGATTAAAGGATATTTACTTTTAAAGGGGTAATATTTTTTTACTTCTTTAAACAAACCTTCTTGTCGTTCTATGGTAAATACTTGCGCACCCAAAGCACCCAAGACCGTTGCTTGATACGCACTACCTGTTCCCACTTCTAATACCTTATCATACTTTTTAATTTCTAGTAATTCGCTTTGAAAAGCTACGGTATACGGCTGCGATATGGTCTGTCCATGATCTATAGGAAAGGCTCGATCTTCGTAGGCAATCTTAACCAATGCCTGATCTAAAAAGTAATGACGAGGCACTGCATTGATAGCGTCCAATACCTTTTCATCTTTGATACCTTTAGATCGTAAAGTATCAATCAGTTTTTTTCGTAGTCCTTTATGAAAATATGTGTCTTCTGTTACGCGGATCATTTTTTGCTTCTATAATAAATTACTGCTTGGTTCTCACTGTTCATGAAATTACTCAAGGACAAAGAATCTTCGCCAATAAACTTATAACGCAAGTAGTAGGTCTCATCTTCTTTGGTTGTGTAAAAGGTGAGCTTACCCTCGCTCGGTTCTAATACGTAAGGAACATTTTTGACATTAGTCATAGGCCCAATACCTCCGCTATATAAACTGTCGTTATGAAACTCAAACCAATGACTTTCATTTTGCCAATATCCTTGTATTGTTTGAGCATCTTTGCTTCCGCAAGAATATAATGTTAGGCTTATGATGGCTATTAGTAAGTATCTCATGTATTCATTAATTTATTATGTAGTTCCATCACTTGCGGGATCAATGCTTGCTCATTATTATTATAAATAATGTGTTGGGCATATTGCTCTTTTTCCGCTTCGGGCATCTGGTTATTTATTCTTTGTTCTATCTCGCTTTTACTTTTAAGATCTCTAGCCGCGACTCTTTCTATGCGCAATGCCAAAGGAGATTGTACGAGTATCAATTGATCTAACTGTTTGTGACTGCCACTCTCAATCATTAAGGCAGCCTCTTTTATAGCGTAAGGCGCATCTTGTGCATTAAACCATTGCTCAGATTGTTCTTGCACCATGGGATGAATTAATTCATTTAAACGTTGCAACTTTTCTTTATTAGAAAATACTACTTGGGCCAGACGCTCTTTATAAAAGATGGATCCTTCATAAATGTTAGCACCAAACTCCTTGAGAATAATTTCTTTTAAATCTGTTCGTTGGGTGTAAAGTTTCTTAGCCTCTACATCAGCATTAAAGACCGGGACATTTAGTAATTTGAAAATCGAACATACGGTCGACTTTCCAGTTCCTATTCCTCCAGTAATGCCTATTTTAAGCACAATAATTAGGCGTTAGTAGCTACTTCTTTATTTGCTTTTTCCTGCATCGCTTTGGTCATTTCCATAGAAATAGCCGAGCGTTCCATCTTTACTACATTGTTACGTCCAAGTTCTACTTGCATCGTTCCATCTTCGTTGCTACGGATAATTTTTCCGTGTACACCAGAGATTGTAATAATGTTATCGCCGTCTCCTACACTGGCAGTAAACTCTTTTTGTTGTTTTGCCTTTTTCATTTGAGGCCGGATCATGAAGAAGTAAAGTACTGCCACCATGCCAAGCATGATAACCATATTTAGTCCTGCTCCACCTTTAGCTTCGCCTTGGCCAGCCATTAAAAGTATATTTAGTAATTCCATATTTTTATTATTTGGGTTTGTATTATTTATTTACGGTTGCTAAGATAGTTAATCTATAGGTCGATGGATTTGCATTGGTTGTAATGTTTACGTGCTTTTCGTTATAACCTAGTTTTCCTTGGCTATTAAAAGTTACTTCCATAACAGCCTCACCACCTGGGGGGATAGGCTTGCGCTCATATTGAGGCACGGTGCATCCACAAGAACCAACGGCATCTGTTATGATCACTTCCTTGCTTCCTACATTCTTATAAGTAAACTCATATTGAATCATCTCCCCTTCAGTCATAGTGCCAAAATCATGAATAGTATCATTAAACACTAACTTCCCTAACTTATTAAGCGCAGCACTATCTTGCACCAAAGACTGAGGATTATCGATTAAATCAGTTGACAATCTGTCTTTTCCCAATGCCGTACTTGCATCTTCTTTTGGGCTTTCATTATTACAAGCCGCAATGGCCACGCATATCATGAGTATAAAAAATAAATGCTTCATGCTTACAAAATTATTTATTTGTTGTTGAATTATCGAATTTTCGTAAATCTCCTTTCGCCTCCAATTCTTTTCTTAAATTATCCAACACACCATTGACAAATTGACCACTCTGATGCGTACTATACATCTTAGCCAAATCAATATATTCATTAATGCTCACCTTGACCGGGATCGTTGGGAAATATAATAATTCTGAAAGTCCTAATTTGAGTAAAAGCAAATCAATAACCGCTACACGCTCAGCTTCCCAATTTTTGAGTTTTGGCTTAATCAAATCAAATAGATAGTCCTGCTTATCATAAAATGTTTCGAGCAGTTCTTGGGCAAATATTGTTTTGTCTTTATCTAAAGTTTTTTCAAAGGCAAATTGATCTGGATGCTTGGCTACAATATGCACCCATTTGATAATCCATTCTAAATCATCTTCCCAGCTAATGAACTTTTCATCAAAAATTGGATAAGCGTTGCTTTCACTATCGACCACTTGATCAGCTAATCTTAAAACTAGGTTTTCAACCAATTTAGGGTTAGATGGATCTAAATGGAAAGCTTTGTACTCTTCAGAAGCCTTCAACTTCATGAAGGTTTTCTTTATAATTTCCGATGGAAATAAATGAGTAAGCTTGTGCAGCTTTACACTTTCTACAAAGGTCGGATTAGCTTGTATTTTATAGATAAAATCTACTCTAGCCAAAGAAGTATCAATCTTATCTTCTTCGGTCTGTATATATTTTGAAGCACGCTGGTTGGCGTATACTAAGGTGTAGTCAAAGACCTTGGTAATAAACAAGGCCAAGGCGGTAAAAGCACCTTCTGTCTGTTGCACAGCTTTGGCTAAATCCTTAATACCTACAGCATTTTCTTCTTCATCATTTATTTCATTGGCATAGACCAATTTAAAGATTTTAATCCTTATTTGCCTCCTACTCAGTTGATTCTTTGACTGCATCTTCTATTCTACTTCTAAATCTCAAATACAAAGTTACAAGTTAATATTTGAGTGCTAGCCTAATCAATTAGGATTTTATTTAAAAATGTTCAAATGTTAGTTATGCACAATTCTAGGATAAACTAATTAGGATTAGCATGTTAAAATAACGTAAATTGGAACTTTATTAATAGCAAAAACTACTACTGTGTTCATCAACAACAACCTCCGAGTAAAAATCGATAATGAATATAAAACACTCTGGATAGGCATAGACCTTCAGGATAAACTGTGTTATTCCATTAAATTCTTAGACAATCTTAATTATGTAAAGGATCTCATTGTGTATTTTATTAAAAATGAAGGTATTAAATATGTGGTGGCCTATTCGCTTAACAAAGGAGTATGGAACCTTGGAGGCGATTTAGAATTTTTTGTCAATTGTATTAAAAACAATAAAAAAGCAGACCTAAAAGATTACGCCTACAAATGTGTTGATTTAGTATACAACTTTAACAATACTTATGGTTTAGATGTTTTTTCAACTTGCGTTGTTCAAGGCAATGCTTTTGGAGGAGGATTTGAAAGTGCTCTTTCTGGTAATTTTATACTAGCCGAAGAATCAGCTAAATTCTCATTTCCTGAAGTAATCTTTGGCACCTTCCCCGGTATGGGCGCATACAGCTTCCTGACAAAGAAAGTAGGATACCATCGTGCTCATGAGATTATTAATTCTAACAAAACATATGCCGCTCAAGAACTGAATGAAATGAAAATTATTGACCGAGTTTGTGAAGACGGGCATGGATTATCCACCATGTCGATGATGATCAAGAATAACGAACTAGATAAAATAATCAAAGACCCCTTTCATACTATATGCAACAAGGTAACACTTGAAGAACTGACTGATGTTGTAAATGTGTGGTTAGACAAGGCGTTTACGCTTTCTGAAGATAATTTGAACAGAATGACCAAATTATCAAACTTTCAAAAAAGAAAAATTGAACGCGATTTAAAGGTTGAGCCTAACATTGAGCATGAAATGAAATTGGCACATGCCGAGAAGATAATATCCGAAAGTCTGCGCGGCGAGCGTTAATTGCAACTCTCTTTTATCCACAATTATATAGCATATAGGACATTGCTATGATAAAAAAAGAGAGCCTATATGCCGTATTAACAAAAAACCTTCTTAATTTTAGGTCCATAAATATTAAATAATTAAACAATGAAAAAAGTATTATCTCTTATGCTAATCGCCTCAATCGTTTTTGGCTTCAGCTCATGTACTAAAGAAGTTCCAAATGGTGACGGTCAAAATCCATTCTATGTGCCCGGCGGAGGCAGTGGTACGGAGACTGAACCAACGGCGGCATTACCTGTTGGAGAAGTTCCGGCATCTTTTACAAAAAAAGTAGTTCTAGAAGAAAACACTGGAGAATTGTGTGGATGGTGCCCAGAAGGTGCTAAAGTTATGGAAGATAACATCGCAGCTAATCCAGGTAAAGTAATTGGTATTGCCATTCATGACAACGACCCAATGGCAGTGGCTTCGTATAATACATGGCAGAAAAATTTAACAAG
>CALIIL010000014.1 GCA_938017685.1 uncultured Chitinophagaceae bacterium | reverse complement strand
AACCATTTTCTCCTTGTGCTATTTCATCAAAAATAGTCGTAATTTGCTGTTGTGTAAAGTCCATATTTTAAGTGTTTTTGTGTTGCAATTACAAAAATCAATCTTTTGGATTTTACACACTTTTTTGGACACTATCATTTTTAGTTAACATATCGTAGACATATGCCTAATAGAAAGGACTTCCAAGCTGGTATGATTAATTGTTCAACGAAGAAACGAATACACACTTTCTTAAAGAAGTATTTAATGCTTGAAGAATTAGATACTGTTACTTTAATCTACTCCAATACTATGTGTGCTGACTTTAATAGTATGTTCAAGCAGAGAGAAAAATAGTATACGTAATATTTACAGCTTGCCCTTAATGCAAAAAAGTCCTACGCAAATGCGTAGGACTTTTTTAGCTGGCAAAAAGGAATTATTAATTTCTTTTTAAGTTAGGGAATGGAGGAGGAGTGTTAGAAGGACCTGACTCACCTTCTCCAGCAGAACGATAGTCAACAGTATTACTGTTACCCATTGCACCATATTGGAAGATAAAGCGACCACGATCTACACCGTTTCTGTCTACCATATAATTAATTACAGCGTTTACACGATCCCAAGAACGTTGTTGAGCAACTTTGCTACCGCTACCGTTACCGATAACTACAACACTACAATTAGGATTAGAACGCATTTGATTTGCTAAATTGTTCAACTCATTTTGAGCAGAAGAACCTAAAGAACGAGATCCACCAGAGAACATAATTGATCCGCTTCCGATTGAACCACAACCTTGAACTTTTTCACCACATCCTGGAGGACAAGGACATTTCCCAATTCCATCTGCGTCAGAAGGCTGACATTCTGTTGGAGTAATTAACTGCTTGTCTTTATAATCAGCTACACCATCACCATCCGTATCTAAAGGACAACCATGAGTATCAACAGCTACACCACCTGGAGTATCTCCACAACGGTCATAACAATCAGAAACGCCATCGCCATCAGCATCAGCATCACACTTATTAACTTGAGGTCTTGTATTAGCAGCTGCGTTGTACAAGAATTCTTGTGGGTTAACCCACCATAGAGGAGCAACAGCATCGCCACCTAAGTTTACATTTAACCCTAAAGATAAATAGTTAATATTATCAAAGTCACGAGTCATTGCATCACGCTCTTGCCATCTTTGACCATCTACTAAATCATCCATAGTAAAGATTACTTTATCTTCTAACTGAAGAGATACTCTTTTACCTAAACGGAACTGCATGCCTAAACCAGTATTTACAACGGGACGGAAAGTATAAGAACCTTTCTTAGCATCATCACCAAACCAACCACGGTTAGCATGTCTTTCACCTTGTGTTTCATAAGTCCCATCAAACATTTTAACTAAATCTTTGTTGTACTTTGAACGATCTTTAAAAGTATGCGCATCAGTATATTTTGCATCTAAATCATTCATTGCAGTTTGATAAGACCTACCTGTTGCATTTTCAGCATCAGTAAAAGAGCGATACAATAGACCACCAATACCACCTAATACGTGGAAAGCAACTTTATTAGTTCCTTTATGATACTTAACGTTATTCAAAGCCGCCATCACGTCAAGAGACAAATGTCTAATTTGAGTATGATAGTTATAATTAACAGCACCACCGTTATAATCTAGACCATTTTTAGTGTTGTTCCATGGATTGTTATTTCCGCCATTTCTAGGCAAAGAATAACCTACAGCTCTTTGATAGTTATAACCACTAGCCGAACCGTGAATATACTGTAAGCGAGTAGAGATTACATAACCCCAAGCTTTTCTTACACTTAGTCCAAGACCCAATGTTTTCATTTCGCTTACAGGATTATTAAATAATGATTTCGAACGTACGTCACCTGATACATTTAATCCACCAACAGAAACACCAACTTCCCATTGGTTTCTTGGTTTTGCAGGAAACAAATTGCGATTGTTCATAAAGTCGCTTTGTTGGTCCATACGTTTCTCAGGGATTAAACTGCTGTCAGTGTAATCGTAGCTTGTCAGGTTGTAAACACCTGAATTTTGTGCTTCCACCTTAGTGAAGCCTAGAAGGGCAATAAATGTTGCCAATACTAATAAGTACTTTTTGCTAGCCATAAATAGAATTTTATATAATTTCAAGAGGCAAAAGTATCTCAGGCATTTGAATAATCAAAATCTGAGGTTTTTTTTTTAATCATTAACATTTTGATAGCCTAGGCGCTCTATGACTAGCTAATACCTTATGAATGAATTGATTATAAAGTAAAAAACTAAGATATTCAGACATATTCTTGAATTGTGTGCAATTTTAATATTAAAATATACTCCACAAGATCACTTAATCGAAATAATCTAATGCATATTACGCTTACTCTTTGGAGAATTTATAATACAAATATAGTGCCGATAAGGAATAAGCAACCGTTGAAGATAATGCTGCACCAATAATTCCCAAGCTAGGAATTAGAAGGTAATTTAAGGCTAAGCAAAAGATGAAGCCTAGCATTGAACTTTTAAAGTTTAAATCAATCCTATGAATACCCGAAAAGTACGCACTATGAAGTATGGAGCCAGAGAAGACTATAATCCCAGGCAATATATAAGGTAAGACAGTGCTAATATCTTTATAAGCTTCTCCAAATAGTAATGGTACAAGTATGAAAGAACTGAAGTACCCTATAATACCTAAAGATAATGACAGAGCCAATATCCTTTTGGTCCATACTCCTATCTTACTCCTTAGTGCAGGGCTGTTATTTTCGGCAATATCCGTAAATATTATAGAATGAAAGGCTGTGGGCAGTAACCACAACAACTGCGATAAAGATGCAGTAAGTGTATATATACCCAATTGTTTATCATCCATTACATATGCCGAGATAAACCAAACGTCCATTTTATAACTTAGAAACTGAACAAGATTAGTAACATAAATCCAAGAAGCAAAGACAATAAGTGGCTTATAAAAACTTCTAGACCAAGAGGATAATTCTATTGAGTAGTTTAATGCTTTTTTTAGGAAATAAAGTGAAACAAACAATTGAGCCAGCAGTATGGCCATATTACCTAAAATAAATCCAAAGAAATATTCTTGATATTGAATACCATTGAGACAATAATAACTAGCGTATAAAAAAAGTAATAATATAGAACCACCCGCAGTAATGGCTGCAGCTGTAATAAACTTTTTATTTGCGTGAAATATTGCCACCAATATTTGATTGGCTAACAACAGTGTAAAATGACAGCCCAAACCTAGATATAACCATGCAATAGGAATATCATTGGGCAGGAAAATGTCTGAAACAGAGCTAATGGTCAAACAAAAAATAAAAAACATAAAAGCCAAACCAATAATCAAAGCAAAGGCCAAAGAATGAACTAAGACTTGCTCCTTCATTAACTTCTTAGAGGCGATATGATATGTAAGCGCTTGAGGAAGACCAAAACTTAAAGCCACAATACCAAATGCGTAAGCATTTACATAAAGAGACCATTGACCCAAGCCAGCAGGCAGCAGCATCTTAGCAATTAATAATGCCGACAAAAAGTTACTGACCGCAGTTAATATCTGTGATGCAGTTAGGGCTGATATTTTTTTAGTGTAAGACAATGTTCTGTAAAAGCAAATTGCACAGCTAAGGTAGCTGTGCAATTATTAAAAACAAGATTATTTGTTTTACCAAATGACGGCACGCTCGGTCTCCGGCTTCCACATTTTATTATCTTCTGTTACATTAAATGCTTTGTAAAACGGTTCAAAGTTTGAAAGCGGTCCATTACAACGGTGTACTCCTGGCGAATGCGGATCCGTTACTAATCGTTGAGCTGCCTCTTCCTCTCTAATATTCTGGCGCCACACTTGTGCCCAACTTAAGAAAAATCGCTGATCTCCAGTGAAGCCATCAAGCTTTTCATTCTTTTTACCTTCTTCGGTTTTTTTATACGCAGCATAGGCAATAGTTACCCCGCCTAAGTCAGCAATATTCTCACCTAATGTCAATGCTCCATTTACATTTTTACCAAAGAACGTTAAGTTATCAAACTGCTCTTTAACCATTTTTGTCTTGGCTTCAAATTTAGTCTTATCATCTTCAGTCCACCAGTTTTTCAGATTACCATCAGCTGCATATTGACTACCCTGATCATCAAAACCGTGAGTCATCTCATGCCCTATAACCCCTCCTATCGCACCATAGATAGCAGCATCATCAGCTTCCATACTAAAGAAAGGATATTGTAATATACCAGCTGGGAATACAATTTCGTTATAAGAAGGATTGTAATAAGCATTAACTGTTGGAGGCGTCATCCCCCACTCCGTCTTATCAATTTCTTTACCTAACTTAGAAACCATAAAGTTGTAATCAAATACATTCGAGTTCTTAATATTTTGCACATAAGAATCACGCACTATTTCTAATCCATCATAACTTTTCCATTTATCCGGATAACCAATTTTTTTAATAAAGGTGCTTAATTTTTCTTTCGCTTTAACTTTTGTATCAGCACTCATCCAATCCAAGTTTTCGATACGCTCTGCAAATGTTTCTTGCAAATTATCTACCAATTCTTTCATGCGTTTTTTAGCGCTTTCTGTAAAGTATTTATCTGTGTACATTTTACCCATTTGATGTCCAACAGCACCATCAACAACAGACAAAACGCGTTTCCAACGTTCCTTCTGTTCTTTCTGACCACTTAATACTTTTCCATAAAAACTAAAATTCTCTTGATCGAAATCTTGACTTAAATATGGCGCGTAGTTACTTAATGTATGCCAAGCCAAGTAGTTTTTCCATTCCTCCATACTGGCTGTAGCAATCATTTCTGATAAGGTGGTAAAAAATGCAGGCTGACCAACAACAATCGAGTCTTGATTAGGCGCATTTACTTTTTCAAAAAAGGCTGCCCAAGATATAGGCAACTTAAATGTATCCAAGGCTGCGACAGACATTTTATTATATGTCTTATAAGGATCACGCATGTCTACACGAGCCATACTAGCCTGGGCTAGTTTTGTTTCAAAGTCCAGCACTTTTTTACCTAAGTTCAGCGCACCTTCTCCAGTAGACTTATTGGTGAGATTATACATTTGATTGATATGCATCATATACTTCTTACGAATTTCCTTTTCGCGGTATTGATTCTTTAAATAATAATCTCTATCAGGTAGCCCCAGACCTCCTTGCCAAAGACCACCTATATATTGTGTAACATTCTTTTCATCAACACTTACATAGAAACTAAATAAAGGATTCATTCCTTGCGTAGTCAAATAAGCCAAATGGTTCATTAAATCTTCGGGCGATTGCAAGCTTTCGATCTTAGCCAATTCTTCTTTAATTGGAGTAAAACCAGCTGCATCAATCGCGGCGGTATCCATTCCACTGGCAAATAAATCACCTACCATTTGACTGGCTGAGTTTTTACTGCCAGGATTGGCTGAGGCTTCCTCGCATATTTGCTTTAAGGCATTTTTATTAAACTCGCCCAAAAGATTAAAACTTCCCCAACGACTTTCACTTGCCGGAATTTCAGTATTCTTCATCCAGTTACCTCCTGCATAGGTATAAAAATCATCTGCTGGGTTAACACTGCTGTCAATATGTATGGCATCAATGAACTTAATACCTTCTGGTAAAGATGTAAAAGCAGCTTGATCAGTATCGTTACATGATGCAGCTGCAACAAGAACTGCACAAGCAATAAGTATCTGTCTTATATTCATAGTATTTAAAATATGAGGCAAATATATATTGTACGACCGAAGCAAAGCGTTAATAATTTAATACCTTGAGAATATTAAGGTGGCGGTATAATTCATACTTTAAATTTATAACAAGCACGCTATGAAAACGAATCTGTACATCCTACTACTATTTACATTAATATTCTCTGCTTGTAAAAAAGAGGAGGAAAAAGAAAATACACCAGCTTTTATCAATACAACATTTGACGCAGGGGTAAACGACACTTTAATTGCAACAGGCACACTGAGCGGTAGCGGCATTTATACAACAACTGGCAATGTAAAAGTGTACAAAGACGACAACATAAAAGTTTTAAGATTTGAAGATTTTGTAACCGAAAACGGTCCTGGCTTGGGTGTATACTTGTCAAGATCATCTGACTTTGGTGATATTATATACCTCGACGAACTGCAAGCCATTTCGGGCAACTTCAATTATGTATTTAGTATTAATACAGATATTACAGATTATAAATTTGTCCTAGTATACGATAATAATATCAATAAGCTTTTGGGCTACGCAGAATTGCAATAAACAAAAACTTACTATTTATACGCTACCTTTACAATCTTAATCCTCGCTTAAGCAAGGCAAACTATTTACTCGACCTACAATCGAACCTAAATAATTAAACTATGGCTGAACTAAGAAATAGGCTCTCAAAAAAAGAGCTAAAGGAGAAAATACAAGAAGATAAAACGCCAAGAAATACCCTATCATTTTATAAATACTTTCCTATTGCAGAAACTCAAGAATTTAGAGATGCCTTGTTTCTAAACTTTGATAATCTAGGTGTATACGGCCGAGTGTATATTGCTTCAGAAGGGATTAATGCTCAGATTAATGTGCCAAGTGAGCACTTAGAAGCACTACGCGATTACATTTATTCTATTCCCGAATTAAGTCAGATTAGACTGAATATTGCCGTGGAGGATAACAACAAAGCATTCTATGTTCTTAAAGTAAAAGTGCGCAAAAAAATTGTAGCCGACGGCATAGACATCGAAGACTTTAACCCAAGTGACAAGGGCACTTATTTAAAAGCAAAAGAGGTTAATAAATTAGCCAAAGAAGAAGACACCATTTTGGTAGACATGCGCAACCACTATGAGCATGAAGTAGGTCATTTTAAAAATGCAATTGAAGTCCCTAGTGATACTTTTCGCGACCAACTACCTATGGCTGAAGAAATGCTGCAGGACAAAAAAGATAAAAATATAATCATGTATTGCACGGGTGGCATACGCTGCGAAAAAGCAAGCGCCTATCTTAAATACAAAGGGTTTAAAAACGTATATCATATTGAAGGCGGCATTATTAATTATGCACATCAAGCTAAAAACGAGGGATTAGAAAATTATTTTGTTGGGCGTAACTTTGTATTTGACGACCGCATGGCTGAGCGTATTAGTGATGATGTTATAGCGAGTTGTCATCAATGCGGCGAGCCATTTGACTTGCACACCAACTGTGCCAACCCAGGATGTCATTTATTATTCTTACAATGTGATTCTTGTAAAGAAAAAATGCAAAACTGCTGTTCAAAAGAATGCCAAGATATTCTTAAATTACCTGAAGAAGAACAAAAGAAAATTAGACAAGGCAAAGATCGTGGCATCATGATTTTTAATAAATCAAAAGATGTCTTAACGGAACGCTTTAAACAACATGCAAAAAAATAAGGGCTCCATTAAGAACACTAGACACTTTTACTCTATTGATAATGCCATTTGCAATTCAACTTTATTCAACTTTAAGGCCGTTCACAAAAGCACAACATTTCTTAAGGAATTGTTTCTTTGAGAGATATTGTAGATAATTAACAATTTTAATTATAAATTTAGGTCTCACAAAAAAACATACAAAAAACACATGAACAATCTATTCGTATTATTACAAACAAACGCCGTTGGCGAAGCAGCAAACACAGGCATTGGCGGCTTAACAAAGTTTATCAGCACGGTTACTACAACTGTTGGTGAATGGGCTCCTAAATTATTAGGTGCAATCGTTGGTCTTATTGTTGGCCTTTGGATCATCAATAAATTAATGAAAGTGGTGAACAAAGGTTTTGAGAAAGCCAATACTGACGAAAGCCTTCGTCCGTTTTTAGTTACTATCATCAGCTTCGCACTTAAAGTATTATTATTTATTACCGTTGCAGGTATGGCTGGCATTGAGATGACTGCATTTGCTGCAATCATTGCTGGTGTTGGTTTAGCCATTGGTGGTGCCTTTAATGGTTCACTAGGTCACTTGGCAGCTGGTGTTATGATATTAGTATTCAAACCATTTAAAGTTGGAGACTTAATTGAATTACCAGATGGAACTTTAGGATTTGTAAAAGAAATCTCGGTTTTCGTTACTTTCTTAGAAACATTCCAAAACAAAACAGAAATTGTACCAAATGGTGCAGTTATGTCTGGTAAAATTACCAACCTAAGTATGAAAGGTAACTTACGTATTGATATGCCATTTGGTATTCGTTATGGTGCTGATATTGACAAAGCAAAAAGCATTGTTATGAATGTACTTGCGAGTGATAGCAAAGTATTAAAAGATCCAGCACCGCGTGTTGCTGTAAATAATTTAGGCGAAAATGGTGTTGAGCTATTGGCACTTCCTTACTCTGATATCGAAGGATACTGGGATGTATATTGGGATACTCGTCAGAAAATTGTTGAAGAATTAGGCAAAGCTGGTTACGAAGCTCCATTGCCACAACGTATTGTTACTATGACAAATGCGTCTTAATTTTTAATTTAATTAAAATTAAAATTAAAACCACCTCTGCCGAGGTGGTTTTTTTTGTTCAATAACATGCACAACCCTATATATTTTGGCAAACGAGTGCATTACTTTTGACAATTATGAAAACAAAAGTATTTGTTTGCCTTTCTTTTTGTATTCTTTTTGCTGAATCGCTTGTAGCAAAAAGGGATAGTATTGATTTATTGAAATCACTCGCTCAAGAAGAACAAAGCACTAACAAAATTGCTGAGCTTCATTATGATATTGCTGTAAAATATCATCGCCAAGAAGGGAGCTACGACTCCGCACTATTTTATGCTAAAAAAGCCTATTCGAACTTCAAATCGATGGAGGCTCGTTCCAAACAAGCAAAGTGCCTTCTCGAAATGGCAAGCATATATGTAAAACAAGAAAAAAAAGAAAAATGTATTTCCTGCAATGAAAAAGCATATAAAATTTATCAAGAGTTAAAAGATACATTAGGCATTATATTATGCTTGAATATTCAAAGCAGAATACTAGACCCTAAAGATGCGATTAAAATCGAAAAAAAAGCCATTGTCTTAGGCAAGCGGGCTAATGTCAATGAATACATTGGCACAAACTATATAAACCTTGGATACAACTATGAAGAATTAGGTAATGTAGATAGTGCGGAGTATTATTATGTATTGGCAATAAAGGAAGCACGCTTTAGGAAAGACAAAATAACGGAGGCTTTCGCCAATTTTAATTTAGGTACTATATTAAAAAAGCAAAAAAAGTTTAAAGAAGCCTGCATCTATATTTCGCAGGCTTTGAATCTATTCAAAGAGAATAAACAACAAGCAAATGTTGGCTGGGTTATACCTGAGTTGGTAAAGTTATTTATTTTTTGGAAAAAAGAAAAGCCCTACGAATATGCACAATTGGCGGAACACCCTCCACTCTTATCTTGGCTCAATAAATCAGAGAACATATGTAATAAGTCAGACGATTTGGGAGCAAAAATAAGCCTAGAAGAGGCTTACTCACTTTGTTATGAGGCTAACAATAATTATAAACTATCTAATATTCATTTACAAAAACTCCTGAAGTTAAAAGACCGCCGTACCGAAAAACAAACAATTGAGGCAACAGCAAAATTCGCGGAAGAATTAAAAACGATTGATCAAGAAAAAGAAATTATAAAATTAAACGCAGATAAAAAAATTGAGAAGGCCAAAGCAAATCGAAACTTATCAATATTCGTACTCATTTTATTAGGCCTACTGGCCTCAGCTTATTTTATTTATAAACGAATAAAATACCGTAACCTAAAGGAACAAGAAGAACGTGACAAAAACTTTCGTTCCAAACTCAGCAGCAATTTGCACGATGACGTTGGTACAATTCTTACAAGCCTTTCCATGCAATCAGAACTTTTAGAAATAAAAGCAAGTAAAGAATACAAGGGAACAGTAAGCAAAATAGCCAATATGAGTCGCGATGCAACCCGCCGCATGAGAAACACCGTATGGGCTATAGATTCGCGCAAGGATAATGTTATGGATCTGGCCTATAGAATGATAGACTTTGCTGATGATATGCTTGGGGCTAAAGAAATTGAATTTCAACTAAAGCATAATATTGAAGGAAAAGCCGATAAGATAAGCGCTGAGTTAAGACAAAATATATTTCTGATTTTTAAAGAAGCAATAACCAATGCTGCCAAATATTGTAGCGGAGAGTTGGTAACTGCATCACTAAATAAGAGTGGCGATAAGCTAGCGCTCATAATTACAAATGAAACAAAAAAAATAGTCGATATTGCACAAGCGAGCGGCTTAGGACTAAGCAACATCCAAAAACGTACTGAGGAAATGAATGGACTTTGTAAATTTGAAACTGGCCAGAAAAGTTTCCAAGTCAAGCTCTCTTTCCCTTTATAATCGTTTTTAGTATTTAATTTATTGCGTATAGCAAATATTCGCTATTGAACAATTTAGAATACCCTTTTACTTTTGTATTCTAAATTAAAACAACATGAAACTATTTAAATTATCAACACTCGTATTATTAATCGCTATCACATTTACTGCTTGTAAGAAAGATGCTTTTGAAACCGCACCGGGCACTTGGAACACATCAGATGGCGGTACATTAACGCTAAATAGCGATGGCACTGGTGCAACTGCTAACTCGCCATTCTTTGCTTTTGATTGCGGAGAAATTAATGGCACGCTCATTGGACCTATAGTAAGCTTCACGTGGGAAATAACGAACAACGGCACCAACGACAATATCAATTTAAGCTTCTCCGACTCTACATCATTTAGCACCCCTTGTGCAGGCACAATGGAATTTCCAATTAAGTTCAATTCAAAAAATAAAGGTACCGTAGGTGCTAATACTTTAGGATTAACCGAACAAATAGAATTAACTAGACAATAAAAAAATAGGCATACAATTAATACAAAAGGTCGTCACAAATTAAGGTGGCGATCTTTTTTCTTTATAGCAAAGATTCGCTATTGTATGTTTTTGTATGCTCCTTTACCTTTGTACTATCAAAAAAACAAACACCATGTATAAGAAAATTATATTGACAGCTGTAACCTATTTCTTAAGTTTAGGAATATATCAAACAGCTAAAGCACAATTATTTCAACAATCCTTCAAAGTTGTTGCCAACGACAGGCAAGAAACGGATCAATTTGGCGAAGCCCTTGCAATTTCTGGAAATATTGCAGTAGTTGGAGCACCTTTTGAAGATCACGACCTTACGGGCACTTCTAGCTCCTTATTTAATAATGGGTACACTTCTGAATCAGGGTCAGCCTATATTTATGAAAAAAATGATAAAGGCGAATGGATATTCAAACAGAAACTAATTGCTAATGATCGCCAGACGGACGACCTTTTTGGAATTTCAGTAGCAATTTCTGGCAATGTAATAATTATAGGTGCAGTCAATGAAAGCCATAATGCATTAGGAACGGTTGGTTCTACAACCACAAGCCATGGATTTAAAGTTCATGCTGGAGCTGCTTATGTTTTTGAAAAAAATGCCAGTGGAAATTGGTATCAATCACAAAAAATTGTTGCGAACGATAGAGATATAGATGACAAATTCGGTCGGGATGTAGCCGTGTCTGGGAACACCATTCTAGTATCGGCAGATGGCGAAACGAATATCACGAATGTTCCTGATTTCTTCGGAGGAACAGGAGCGGTTTATGTATTTGAAAAAAACAGCTCAGGTGTTTGGACTCAACAACAAAAATTAACTTCAAGTGATGCACAAGGTGGAGACCTTTTTGGTCATTCGATTGCCATATCTGGATCTTATTGTGCTATAGGTGCTCCGCTTGAAGATCATAATGAGTATGCGTCAGCATTTGCCACGGTAAATACAGCTGACTTTAAAGCAAGTGCAGGAGCAGTTTATATTTTTAAAAAACTTGCGAATGGAAACTGGCAACAAGAACAAAAGATTGTAGCGAGTGATAGACAGGCAGGTGATCTGTTTGGACAAGATGTTGATATATTCAATAAGGACATCATTGTAGGCGTTGCTGAAGAAGACCATAATATGAATGGTACTACAAGTTCTACTACAAGTACGCATGGATATGCGAGCGAAGCAGGAGCCGCTTATATATTTGAAGCAAATAGCGTAGGCATTTGGAGCCAAAAAAATAAACTCGTAGCACCAGACCGCCAAGCGGGAGACTATTTTGGCAACAGCGTGGCTATATCCAATAACATAGCTATAATTGGTGCAAGAAACGAAGCGCATAATCTGCTAGGAACAAGTACTTCTACAACAAATCATGGTTTTGCTGAGCAAAGTGGATCAGCATATATTTTTAAAAGGGTCGCAAATGCTAATTGGTCGTATGCTGAAAAAATCATTGCCAATGATAAACAAGAATTGGATCAATTTGGTTGTACCGTTTCTATATCAGGCAACAACTTGCTAATCGGTGCAAAATGGGAAAGTCACGACCAAACAGGTACTACTTTATCAACCTCAAACAGCAATGGTCATACGCCAGATGCAGGATCAGTCTATTTTTATACGCAATGCATAGTTCAAAATATTACAGCAAGTTCGGCTGGCCCAATTGTGGCAGGTGATACGGTAAGCCTTAACGCCTCTATTGATAAAAAAGGAAACTATAATGTAACCAGTATCCCCTACAATGCTATTGCACTACCTTCAAGCTCTACGGCATTATGTAATAACGGTACGGCTCTCTCTGCGCTTAGTTGGGGTACGCTCGATGACGGTGTTTGGAATAATATACCAATCCCTTTTGCTTTCAAATTCTATGATACAACTTATAATACCATTAGTGTAAGCACAAATGGTTTGCTTAGTTTCAATCCATTTCCTAACTCAATTTCAGGTTGCTGCAACGGGCAAGCTATTCCCGATGCCTCATATATTAATGCTTATATTGGGGTAGGCCATAACGATTTAAATGCCTCGGCTTCAGGACTTATCGCTTATACAACATTAGGTTCCGCCCCTAATCGTCAGTTTATTATTCGTTTTGCCAATGTTCCTTTTCATAATGCTCAATCAAGTTCGTCTGTAGTTTATAACACCCTTGTTCTCAACGAAAGTGACAATAGCATTGAAATGCATATAAATCAAATTAAAGCTGAGGAAGGCAAGCTAACAACCGTAGGTATTGAAAGCCCTGATGGTATGCAGGCCTCCGTTATAGCAGACAGAAATAAAAGAGATTATTGGATAGCTCAGGATGAAGGTTGGAAATTTACGCCACCAACTATTGAATACAATTGGTCGCCTAGTTCGAGCCTATTATTCAATACGCTCGATTCAATTCAAGCGACTCCTACAGCAACTACAACATATACAGTTGTAACAAATAATTTAAATGGATGCTCGAATTACTTTGCTACAACGACCGTAGAGGTAACATTCCCAAGCAATATTACTGACTACGCCAATAATAATATATACTCAGTATATCCAAATCCAACATCGGCAGATGTATATGTAGAATGGGAAGGCAAAAAAAATAGTCTTTGTTCTATTGAAGTACTAGACATGAATGGTCGCATAATCTTAGATAAAAAAATAAAAGCGCTAGTGGGCCCTAACAAAGTAGTTATTCCAATATCGACATTAGCCAATGGAATATACCTATTACAAATTATGGATAATAATCAAAGAAGGTTTGAGGGCAAAATAAGAAAAAATTAAAAGTAAATTTCTTTTGATTATACAAAGCCGGGCAAACGCTCGGCTTTGTGTTTTATTAACCATAACAAATATTCGCTATTGCATTTGAGCATCTTGACATCTACATTTGTTCTATGCATATATCCAAATCTCCTAAGAAGTTTTTAGGCATAAAAATATTCATGGCACTTATTCTAAGCGCCAATATATCTTATGGAAATATTGATAGTGTAAACCTTTGGATGACATTATCAAAATCAAAAGATAAAAAAATATCTATTGAGCACTATTATAAATTAGGCGAGTGGTATGCAAGAGCTGGCTCAAAGTTTGACAGTGCGATAATATTTTTAGAAACAGCAAAAGTTGAATACGAAAGAACAAATAATAAAAGGCAAATTGGGAACTGCAATTATCTGATGGGAATAGCTCACGCAAGAATGGGAGAAGTCAAGACCGCCCTAAATGAATTTTCAACAGCTGAGAAATATTTCATTGAAATAAAAGATACATCAAAAATGATTTTTGCTTTGGAAGCAAAAGGATTTGCCTTTAATAGTAAAGAGCGTATAGACCTTTTCAATAAAACGCTTGCTTTAGCACGCCAAGCCAATTTAATTCAAAATGAAATTACTATTCTAGGAAATCTTAGCCGAGCATATTCAAACACTGGACTATTAGACTCTTCTATCAATATATTGAACAGACAATATCAAATATTAATTAATAGAAAGCTGACAACCGAAGAAGCCGCACGAGAAAACAATACGAGACTTACATATTGCACACAATCCCTCGGACATACATATTATCAAAAAAAAGATTTCCGTAAATCATTTGAATACTTTATCAAAGCATACAGAATAGGTAAAAAAGTAGACCCTAACTTTAGCGAACTTACCATGATTATAGGTCAAATTGGTCTTGTAAGTCATTATTGGGGTAAAACAAATCCTGCTGCTAGGAACAAAGCATTTAAAAATTTAAACTTATTAAACCTACTTCGGGAAGGACAAAAAATAGCAACGAGTTCCAAGAGCTTTAATCCTAAAACAAGAATTGTCGAATCTTTTATCGCCTACTTCGAAGACCAAAAAAGTTACGACTCCATTATTCACTACCAAAAGATATTAATTGGCCTTAAGGATAGTGCGAAGCGAGATGAGCAAATTAAGGCTTCAGCAAAATTCGCCGAAGAATTAAAAACAGCAGATAAAGAGAAAGAAATAATTAAGTTAAATGCGGATAAAAAAATAGCATCTGCTACTGCTAATAGAAATAAAATAATATTTATTCTTGTGCTCGTAGGTTTGCTATCGTCTATTTATTTTATAATAAAAAGAATTAAATACCAAAACCTCAAAGAACAAGAAGAACGTGACAAAAACTTTCGTACAAAACTAAGTAGCGACTTACATGATGATGTTGGCACCATACTAACAAGTCTATCCATGCAATCCGAATTATTAGAATTAAAAACAACAGATGGCAATAAAGGAACAGTTGGTAAAATTGCTAACATGAGCCGGGAAGCTACCCGCCGCATGCGTGATACCGTATGGGCTATTGACTCTCGTAAGGATAATGTTATGGATCTAGCTTATAGAATGATAGACTTTGCCGATGATATGCTAGGTGCTAAAGAAATTGAGTTTCAACTAGAACATAATATTGAAGGAAAAGAAGATAAGATAAGCGCAGAGCTAAGGCAAACTATATTTCTTATTTTTAAAGAAGCAATAACCAACGCTGCCAAATATTGCAGCGGTGAGATGGTAACAGCATCATTGCTAAAAGGAAAAGACACATTACAACTCAAAGTACAAAACGATACCAATCACAAAATAAACATAGATGAAGTGAGCGGTTTAGGATTAAGCAATATTAAAAAAAGAGTTGCTGACATTGGCGGAGAACTAAATCTAAAACAAGATAACGCAACATTTATTCTAGAGCTTTCATTTGTGATATAAGCGCCAGTAAAACTTTACACATGATAACTAAAAGCTTGCCTAAGGCAAGCTTTTAGTATATAGCAAATATTCGCTATTGCAAGCGAGATATTACAAACTCATCTTTGCTAAATCAAAACAATTAGATTATGAAAAGTTTAAAAATCATCAAAAGTACGGCACTTATAATCATAATATTATTTATAAGTAGTAGCATATGGGCACAAAGCATAACAGGGCTTAATGTAGGATATGTAAAAGAAAAATACAGAACAACAGTCATACACATATGGCGCCAGACCGGCAAAACAGTGTGGACCAGAACACAATTAGGCGCTGGGACAAAAACTAAATACATTGAAGAGAAACGTCAAAAAGACGGTGTGTATTTAAAACTCGCAGGGAATCCAAAAGAGAAAATAAAAATAGACATTAGACAAAAAACTGTATTCAATTTATATTCTGGAGCCAAAGGATCTATTATTGAAACCGGACCAAGTAAGTATGGCGCAGCCACTGTTACAAATAATACAAGCAAAGCTAAACCGATTATTAAAGCCACGGGTCAAAACATGACTTACGTAAAAGTAAAAAAGAAAAATGGACAAGATGGTGGACTATTCAAACAGACAAGCACTAAAACATGGAAAAAAATTGAAAGTGGAAAAACAAAAGCAACTTTTAAAGAAACAAGAAGAGGCCCATACTCTGTTTGGTTATATGACGCCATTAGAAAAATTACGGTTAAAATAGATTTGCATACTAAAAAAGTAACATCGGGCGGTGTGCATTACTTCAATGTTTATTACGCCGATGCGCGCAAAGTAGCGGCCCAAAATTCAAACACCACAAGCAATACAGTAAAAAGTAACATTAAAGCAACAGGCAGAACTGTAACCTATGCCAAGGTAAGTAAAAATGGGAAACATATTGGCTCTTTCAAACAAACAGGATCCAAAATTTGGAAAGAATATAAAAATGGAAAAGAGTGGGCTACTTTCTCAGAAACAAGAAGAGGCCCTCACGGTGTTTTCTTATATGATAAAGGCCGTAAAGTTAATATTCATATTGACCTTCACACCAAAAAAGTAAAAATCAACGGTTCAAATTACTTTGATGTAACCTACGCTGATGCAAGAAAAGTGCCGCGTTCTACTATTACAAATAGCAACAGCACTAACAACAATACCAATAACGATGCACAAGAGATAATTTTCTCCTTACACATACAAGTAGAAAAAGTAGACGACGGTGATAGCGACGAAGAAATATTTGGGAACCTTTATGTAAATATTGGCGGCAAGAAAACAACGCTCTTTAACGAAAGTGAGGATAATCATGTACACCTTAAGCAATGGAAAACTCACAAAACAAGCAGCCACAAAGCAACCATAACTAATCAGAGCATAAGCTTTGGCGGCTGGCTAAAAGAAGAAGATACTGGTGGAGATGACAACTTAGGAAGTGCTAGCAAAAGACTGTCGGCTGCAGATGTTAAAAAAATTGCCAACACGAATGGTAAAGCACCCTTTATTGTTTTTAGACACGATGCAACCGTTGTTGTAGTATATCTAAAAATTAGCAAAATATCATTTTCTGACCGTCAGGCATATTCAGTAAGTAATATCCCTTCCTTAATTGATGGCAATGATTTATATCATTATACTGACAATACCTTCAAAGGAATGAAGGATGCATTTTATGATAAAACAGATAAAGGTACCACCTATGATTACTATGACTTACTAAAGATTACACGTAATAATCATATTCAAGGTGTTGCTGTAACTGACCGCGGAAGAGTAATTCTTTCTCATGATGTGCATCATGGCACAGGGTATTTTTTATATTCTAAACCCTTTACTAAATGCGAAACCTATTCAAATTTTGGCTGGTTTAAATTTGACAATGGCAGTCATCCAAGTGCCATGCAATCCTGTGGAGATTATGTAGCTGCTACTGTTTCAAAACAAGGTATCTATTTCTATAAGAGCAGAGAAGATGGTATGTATCCAATGGAAAAATTAACAATACCTGGTGGAGTAAACTCGGCAGGAATGGTTTATCACAAAAAAGAAAATAGATATTATGTCTTACATACCAATACAGCTCATTACTCGGCTAATGCTACTCTAAAATTATACCGAAGTACAAAAAGTAATTTGAATGATGCAAGGTGCAGGTTTGAATTAGTATCCACATCTACAGGTCCTGCTTCTAGTATGGGCACGCAATTGTTGTATCAAGAAGACGGCACCCTTTATACATTATGTATGTATACTAATGATGACGGCGGTGATGCAGACCCGATCACAGACCACATTGTACTAAGCAAATTTTCATCTGATAAAAACACTTGTACAAAAGTCAAAAGTGTAAGCAACTACAGAGGCACGGCACTTATGACATCCGCTTGCTTTCGATGGGCAGGTACTTGTAGAATTGTAGGTGGCAAACTTTATGTAATAGGCGTAGACAGAAGTTTCAGTGATCATTATGTGCTCAAATATTATAAAACCAAAAAGTAATTATAATCTTTGTATGAAAAAAAGGTCGTCACGCATTTCCGTGACGACCTTTTTCTATATAGCGAATATTCGCTATTG
>CALIIL010000013.1 GCA_938017685.1 uncultured Chitinophagaceae bacterium | reverse complement strand
TAGATGAATTTTTCTATAGATTTAATCGAAGAACCTTTATGAGCAATATGCCCAATTTTACTTTAAAAGCAATGGTCAATGCTAAACCAATACCAGTAATATTAACTAAAAGCGGATACTATGGGTAATCCTATAAATCTTATAACATAAAGCATAATTAGTAACAGTATGAGCATAATCCTCTCCTCTTTTTTTGGTTATAATAAGTTCAGGAACAGGATACTTATCTGCCATACCATCGTTTTCCCATATATATGTATTTGCACCAATATGGTCCTTAGCGGCGTTAATAGCATCTTCTTCTGAAATTAGGCCCGTTACATTAATGTTTAAACCTTGCAAGGCAAAACCATTAACCGATTGTACTATTCCTTTTTCTCCTCTCACATTATACATTGAACCCTCAACAGGTATTCCCTTATAGTAAAGTTCGTACTTAGAATTAAATAAGCCAGACTCTTCTACAACATCATTGCTTCGTTTTAAACTATAATCGTTACTCAAACCAAATTCTGATTTGAAAGTAGTAAATAATTCCGCCTCAGAAATTTTTTCTAACCCATCAAAATGATACATCCCGTCTCGAAAATAGTCATTTTGAAATTTAGATTGACCAAAAGAATTAAAGGTCAAAAGGCAAATAATTGCAGTGAGAACAGCTAGTATGTTTTTCATATTGTAAAAAGTTTCCATTAAAGTTGAGTACTATTCTTTATTTGAACAAGTTACCGAAAAGATTAAATATCACATATAGGATTATTTATCGTAATTTCGATAAAACGTATTTGCATATGTCTGTAGAAATTGGAAAGAAAATTGCGCTAAAAAGATTTGAAAAAGGAACGATACAAGATCCGTTGGCTAGCAAGGCGGTTATTGCTCAAAGCCGTCTTTCTGAGATTGAAAACGGCAAATCACCTAAATGGAATGAGCTAGAAAAAATTGCCGTAGCTCTTGAAATTCCTGTTGCTGAACTATTACCAACAAATGTTTTAAACATATCAAACAATCCTTTTTCTCCAACAGATAATGCTCAACAAAATTTAGGCAATATCACTATTAATATACCGCCACAATATTTTCGAGAAATAATTTCGAACGCGATTAAAAATGCAAATGAGGAGAATAAAAATTCGTAATTTAGAATTGTGTTCACCGAAGATTTATTACAATTTATATGGCAGTATGCTTTTCTTGAAAAGAGAGAAGAACTTAAAAGTATTGAAGGCGAAAAAGTAGAAATAATACAACAAGGACAACGTAATTATGATGCTGGACCTGACTTCTTAAATGCTAAGATTAAAGTAGGCAACACAACTTGGGCTGGCAATGTAGAACTGCACCTTAAAAGTAGCGATTGGATAAAACATCAGCACAGCAACAATAAAGCTTATGATAATATTATACTGCACGTTGTATATGAGCATGACAAAGCGCTTGATTTAAATTGTTCGACCATTGAACTAAAACAACACATAAGACCAAGCTTGCTCAATCGATATGAGCAACTCATGCAATTAAATAAAACAATTCCCTGTAGTAATGAAATTGATCAAGTAAAAAATATAACTAAGGTACAAATGCTTGAACGAGCATTAATTGAACGATTTGATAAAAAAACGGAACAGATTGAATCACATCTCGCGCAGACAAAAAATAATTGGAATGAAGTTTTTTACCGATTAATTGCACGCAGCTTTGGATTAAAAATAAATCAAGATGCCTTTGAACAATTGGCTATAAATACACCCTTAAAGATATTTGCGAAGCATAAAAATAATCCCCAACAACTTGAAGCATTACTCTTTGGGCAAGCTGGTTTCTTAGATCAGACATTCGAAGATCCTTATTTCATTTCCTTAAAAAAAGAATATACTTATTTAAGCAAACTCTATACACTCAAAAAAGTATCAGCCCATCAATTTAAGTTTTTGCGCTTGCGGCCTGCTAACTTCCCTACCGTTCGTTTAGCTCAGCTAGCGCAACTTATGCATTGTTCAGAGCATTTATTTTCTAAACTTATTGAACTGGAACATATCAAAGAGTTATATCCATTCTTCGGATTTGAAGTAAGCACTTATTGGCAGCAGCATTATCGCTTTGACGAAGAAAGCAAGCGACGTTCGAAAAAGAAAATGGGGCAATCCTTCATTGACCTAATTATCATTAATACTATTGTACCTGCATTATACATTTATGGAAAAATGAATGGTGAAAAAACAATACAAGAAAAAGCCTTGCGGTGGCTAGAAGAAATAAAACCAGAACAAAATAATATAACAAAGCAAATGAATCAGCACGGCTTCTCAATCGATAACGCTAAAGAATCGCAAGCCATTATTGAACTCAAGAAAAATTATTGTGATGCTAAGCGTTGCTTACAATGCAGTATTGGCTATTCGATATTACGCTAAGCATATACAAACTCAATATCTTTTTTAATATCCGGATGAAGGGAGAAATGCACCGGACACGTCTTGGCAGCATGTTCCAATATCTTTTTCTCTTTGTCAGTGTATTGTTTGTTTTTAGGAAATGTCATTTTAATATTAATCTCCGCAATACGACGTGGGTCACTGACCATGACCTTTTCTACATCACAGCTCGTATCTGTAATGTCAATAGTGTGTGTGTCGGCTGCAATGCCCATTATTGTTAACATACAGCTGGCTAGTGCCGTTGCAACCATATCTGTAGGGCTAAACTTTTCTCCTTTGCCATTATTATCTATTGGCGCATCAGTTACTATTTCGGAGCCAGATTTCAGGTGAGTAGCTATGGTTCTTAAGTTATCATTATAAATTACTTTGGATGTCATTCGAGTATTTTTATTAAATTTACAAAAGAATTTATTTAGTGCGCATTAAACTTCCATTCTTTATTTTTATACTGACCATTTGGGCATTGCCTTTATGGGCACAAAATAGTGCACTAAAAACTGTAAAGAGAAAGCGCAAAGAACCACCAATTACACAAGAGTTCTCCATGGGTGTTAGGCTTAATACTGATGGTTGGAGTGTTTTTGCCGAGCGCGGATTTATTAAGCCTTACGATAATAAAACACAATTTGTATGGTTTGACATTTCTGAAAAAAAACATCCTAAAGAGGTCAAGCAATTAAACGAAACATTTGCTGCAGTAAATCCTGGTCAAGCAGTACCCTTACCTTTTAAGTATGGAAAGATTAATAATTTCTATCAAATGAAAGTGGGTTATGGGGTAAAGAAAGTACTAACTGGGCGCCTAGATAAAAAAAGTATTATTGTTTCTTGGTTATATGGAGGCGGGCTTTCATTAGGTTTTCAAAAACCTTATCACTTGGATATATTAGTACCAGAGGGCAACAATATGTTTAGCAGACAAACGGTTGACTACTACGATCTCAACACACGCGACTTCTTTAATGAAGAAAACTTAATTATTGGTGGCGCATCGTTTAGTGAGGGCCTCAACAACTTATCGATTGCTCCTGGCATTTTGGCTAAGAGTGGCTTCTATTTTAATTACGCACCCAATCGAAAGTCTTTGCTTGGGATCGAAATTGGTTCAAGCTTAGAATTATACACAAGGGATATTCCTATTATGGCTAATACTAATAATAATTTTTACTTCCTTAATTTTTATGTAGATGTACGCTTTGGCAAACGCTGGAGTATCAGTAATTAATTAAGCGAATAGCTCACATCACCATCCTTTCCATCTTTAATTTGAATACCAGCTTCAGCCAATTCATCTCGGATCTTATCACTTGTTGCCCAATCTTTATTCTCTCTTGCTTGCTTGCGTAAGCTTATAACAACATCCATCACTTCGTCCAACTTATCGTTTTGCGCTTGCTTAGGTTCAGTCAGTCCAAATATATCTATTAAGTAATCTGTAAATGTTTTCTTCAATAAGGCTATATCCTGTTCCTGTACGTCATTTAACGCAATTTGACCTCCCTTCATACTATTGACGATAGAGCTTAACTCAAACAAGTTAGCCATTACTTTAGCTGTATTAAAATCATCATTCATACTATCAGAACATGCTGTTGCTAACTCGCTAATTTTATCCGAAGTAGCTGTTTTTTGTTTAGCTGTTCCTGCTAATGTTTCAACAATTTGTTTGGCTTCAAATAATCGTTTCCATGCTTTCTCGGCATCTTGTAAGCCTTTGATATTTATATCCAGCTCTGAAGAATAATGTGTCTGAAGGAACAATAATTTTATTACACTTGGCGCATAGGCTTTATCTAATAAATCGTGAGACCCTGTTATAAACTCCATAGGCAATATTGAATTACCAAAGCTCTTACTCATTTTCTGCCCGTTAAAATTGAGCATGTTGGTATGCATCCAATAACGTGCGCCACCTTTATCATAGCAACCTTTATTCTGTGCAATTTCACATTCGTGATGCGGAAATTTTAAATCCATTCCACCACCATGTATATCAAATGCCTGGCCAAGGTACTTCGTACTCATAACACTGCACTCCAAGTGCCAACCAGGGAATCCCATACCCCAAGGCGATCGCCATTGCATAATATGTTCTGGAGATGCTTTTTTCCAAAGAGCAAAATCTATTGAATTTCGCTTCTCGTCCTGTCCATCTAAATCACGATAACCAGCAACAAGATCTTCAATCTTTCTGCCAGATAATTCTCCATAGGGATGCTTTTCATTGTAAGCCGTTACATCAAAATATACTGAACCATCTACTTCATAAGCAAAGTTATTTTCAATCAGTTTTTCAACCATTTCTATTTGCTCTACAATATGACCTGTAGCTGTTGGTTCAATCGTTGGCGGTAGCGCATTAAACAAATTCATAACCGTATGAAAGTTCACGGTATACTTTTGTACAATTTCCATAGGTTCCAAGCTTTCTAATTTAGCTTGACTTTCCATTCTATTTACTCCTTCGCCACGCTCATTAGTTAAGTGACCTGCATCAGTAATATTGCGTACATATCTTACTTTATACCCCAAAAATTTGAGGTAGCGATAGATCATATCAAAAGATGAGAATGTGCGCACATTACCAATATGTGGCTCACTGTATACCGTTGGACCACATACGTATAGACCAACATGGTCTTTAGTTATTGGTACAAATTTTTCTTTTGCTCGCGCGTGCGAATTGTAAATGTGTAATTCTGAAGACATTGGAAGCAAAGATAAATGTAAATGCTAAGGACAAAATCTTTTTAACCATAGAAAAAGATCTAATCTGATGAATGTAATATATTGCTTTTACATCATGATTGCGTATTTATACTAATAACGAGATAGAAGTTTTAAATATTAATAAACTAAGACATTTTTGTATAAAAAAAAACCCACCTATTTATGATGGGCTTTAGTATTTATAACAAATAATAGTTACATCTGTCGCAATATGCGGAAACTACCATTAACCGTTCTGGATGGAATAGTACCACTTGTTACTGTTGCAATAAAGCTACCTTCTATCCAACCACCAACCGCTTGGTAATTAGTTATTGTAACATTTGGCGTGCCAACTAGTGTTTGTGTTGTACTAACATCTAAGTGATCATAATAACTCTGCATTACATGTGGCCCAGTTGTACTTTGTGTACCATTGAAATCAAAACTAATAACTTGACCTCCGACAATATTAGAATCTGTAGCTGTGATAGCTGTAGAAAACTGATAGCTTTGAAAAAAACTAGCATTATTCACACCTTCTAGAATTGAAGCATTAGTAGTTGTTGTACCATCATTAGAACTCCAGTTAATAAATTGATTTAAAGTACCACAAGCAGCAACTGTTCCAACATTTGTTGTTGTATTGGGCACAAGACTTACAACGGATGAACCATTGACTGCATTGGTTACATCATAAGCCGTAACAGTAGCCGAGGTGGTTCCCGAAAGGCAATTAGCCGCAAAGCTAAACTGCCCAGTAGCATTGGTTGTAGTCATAACTACAGTTGATCCAAAAACTAATTTTACAGGAGCATTAGCCAAGATAGCACTATTACAATCCTGCACCGTACCATTAATTACAGCTGGATTATTTGTAAGCGCAGCAACTGTAATTGTTCCTAAATTTACATTTGTTGTTGTGGACGAAAAACTTTGTATAAAAGTTGTTGGTGCATTCCAAGGACAACCTTGTCCTGCATACTCTAAGTTAAATGTTGTATTCACCGGAATACCTCCACTTACAGAACCATTAGAATTAGACATGGTTGATCTAGGAGTAATGGTAGAAGCTTGAGGAATTAGCTTAACAATAGCACCACTTAATGGGTTATTATTAGCATCTACCAACTGACATGTAAAATTAACGATGGCTCCACCGTAGTCACAATTCCAAAAACTAAAGTGTGATGCTTCACCAATATATTCGTTACCAATACGAGTAGCATTTCCTTCTTCAACCCACATGCCATTTGTCTCATTTAAAGACCAAAACGGCACATTTTGAGGCGCTGTGCCTTGCTGACCAACTGGTATTGGAAAATGAACTAATGCTCGCTTACCAGTCGCTAATTGTAGTTCTTGTCCTGCATCACCACGTAACTCAACAGCTTGCATACCGTAAGTTGTTAGGTCTTGTTCTGCACCATTTGTTGCAATACCGCGTAAGGCTCCTGGCATTAATAATCCTAAATCGCTGCTTGTAGGATCAATCCATTTGGCAAATACATTTACATTACCAGTATAGGCTTGATTCGTATTCGCATCCATAATTGCATCAGTAGGAAAGTTTATTGAACCTCCATTAGGTATACTAACTACACCACCAGTTGAAGCCGTAAATGATTGCGCCGCTGGTAAGTCCATAATCATAATACGCACTTGATTATCTTCATTAGGTATTACTCTAATGGTCCTATAGGCGTCAAAATATCCTTGACTTTCTACTTTGATAACTGTTGCATTCAAAGATGTTGAAATATTACTAAAGAAAAAGAAACCATCAGCATCTGTTGTCATTTGATGAGCACCTGTGCTAACCATCGCACCGGATAAAGGTGTGCCATCTTCTCTAATAATCTGACCAAGAAAAGTAGCATTGGTCATTTGAGAGTTATCAAATTGCTGACTTGGCGTGCTATCATAGACCTCACGATCTTTCTTACATGAATTAAATACTAGGGCCATGGCTAAGAGCAAAATCCCTAATGAACTAAAAGTTAAAAATTGTTTTTTCATAATGTGTCATTTAAATATACATTGTAGAAGACGGATTATTATGATAAAAGGTTAGCAAAATATTTACATTTACAATAATGTATACCCCACGTACATATTTGAGAAAACGCGATAAGTCAATCATGGAAAGTGTCATAGAGATGTCGCGCGAGCAGCAGCATGCCTTTTTTGGACCTTCTGATGACAATTCTCTGAAGCGAGAATTGGATCGAATCCGTAATGGTCAATACGATAATTTCTATGCAGGTATCTATTTTGATATTATACTACAAGCTGATAATCGTGTGATAGGTAGTGCAGGATTTCATACTTGGTGGAGAGATCATGATCATGCAGAACTGGGTTATTCGTTGAATAATGAAGGTGACAGACGTAAAGGCTATATGAATGAGGTATTACCAATACTTCTTAAGTATGGATTTGAAAGCATGCAACTTAATAGAATACAAGCACATACGGCAATAAGCAACAAGGCATCTATTGCGCTATTAGAAAAGTACAAATTTATTAAAGAAGCAACCATACATGGTCATTATAAAATGTGCAATGGACGCTATGAAAACAGTGAGCTTTACTACTTATTAAAAGAATAGCACATTAGTAAACCATTATAAAATAGCGAGTTAAAACGGCATACTTTCTTTTCATATCGACACTTAAGAAATACATTTAGCACAATTAAAAAAACAAACACTATTATGTACAAATTATTATTCGTTGCTCTAGTAGCAATCAGTTCAGTTGGCTTCACAAGTTGCAACGTATTACAAAGCGCATCAAAAGCAGGCGTAAGCTCTTCAATGTTAAGCAAAATTGGTAATGTATTAATCCAAGATATGGGCAGTTCAGTATTGGCTAAATCTGGTATGGGTAGCATGGCTAGCAAGCTAAACATGGGCACTAAACTAAGCTCAATTATGACTGGCGACTCTATGGTTGGCACTTTCAAAAATATGCTTACAAGTAAGTATGGTATTGCTTCTAAAAAAGTAGACAATGCTTACAGCGGTTTTGGCGACTTAAAAGACGTAGCTACGTTTATTGGTCAGAATGCTAGTAAGAAATTCTTATCTACGCTTTAAGCCAAAGTAAAAATTAATAAAAAAGGGTAGAAATAATTTCTACCCTTTTTTTTTAATATTAAACAATATGCTTGCAGATTATTTAATAATTATTTGCTTTGTAATTTTTTTCGTGCCACATAAAATTTCCGTTACATAAAAACCATTCTCCAATGTCAAATCGACACGATTCGAATTTGGCATTAAAGACTTTATTTTCCTCCCCGATAAGTCATATACATGTATAAGGTCTATGCTTTCTTTTGAATAAAAAAATACTTGACCATCGGAAGGATTTGGAAAAACTTTAATCCCCGTTTCTATTATATTGTTATCAAGGGACGTTGGGCTACAATTGACGCCACTTCTAGAATAACTACAAACAGTTTCCCATGCTATTTCTTGCATTTTTAATGCCATTGATTGACTTGGCTCTGTAAAAGTTGTTCCCCATTCTCCATAAGTTCGCACAGGCAATCCAACAGGCGATTGCTTATAAATGGTGGCAAAATGAACTAATGCAACAAAATAAAACCCTAAATCATTAGGATGGATATCATCTGTAAATAGATCATTTCTAAAATTGGTTAAACCAGGAACCACATTGGAATCTATACTATCTGAAAGGTTAGCCAAGGCCTGTGCTACCGGAATAATATATACTGGATTAGCTGTTGGATGCAATGCATTAAGGGAATCCATTACACCTTCCCAGGTCTTAATATCCTGTCTTACGCGTGGTACCCATAATAATGAATCACTATAATCATCAGGGCAACCTAAAAGTGTTCCAGTATCTAAGCAGTTCCAACCCTCGTACAAATAAGTTTGAATATTAGCATTAGCCGAAAGCGCTAATGAATGAAAACTATCGGCATAATTATAAAAATCAGGTATAATATTATCCCAGGTAGAACCTTCTATCATTATAAATACGTCATAGCTTCCTCCAGCTAATTCAACTTTTGAATCTATCGTACTTCCTTGATAACCTTGACATGTATTCGAGTTATCCCAATGCCAAAAAAGTGGAGCGCCATTTATTATCCCGATTTCATATGAATGATTTATCCCGGCTGTACTATCTCCAAAACTTTGAAGCATAGATGGCATATAAGGACTAGCTAAGCTATGTCCTAAATGAAATACATTGTGTGTTTGAGCTTGCAACACAAAAACTACAAGACTTAAAACAATTGTACTTATAATTCTTTTTTTCATAAATATTTTGGTTTTAGTTTTTATTGTTCTCCTACTTTTTTAATCCTACGAAGTCTTTGTTTCAAATCATCTAATTGAGACTCTAACGGTCTGCGTGCATCACGCGCCTGTCTTCTAGCTCGTTTTACCATATCATCAACATTTGATTTACACTCTGTAGTTGGGCAAGTTCTGCGTTGTTCTTTTAATTGTTCTAAGGATCTTTCTAATCTTGACTCTAACGCAGCCATTCTTGCACGCACTCTTGCCATTTGATCTTTTACCATTTTCTCTGCTTGACGACTTCGTTGCGTATCATGATAATTATTTCCTGTAGAAGTATAGCGTGACGAAATGAATGTAAAATTTTGTTGTTTAAAATCTAAAAGAGTTATTTCAAATCCAACTCCATATAAACCAATTCCTTTTCTACGAATAACTAATTTATTTTCCTCATTTACATAATCTTTAAAAACACCTACACCTATACCTAAGAATGGAATGAGCGTTTTAATATTCGAACTACCTTGCTTAAAACATAAAATGGTATTGTGACGATCATTATACCTTCCTTCAACACATTTATATTGAGTCCCATAGTGGCCTGGCATACCGCGCACTCGACTTATCTGACGCATAGATGGGATATTTTGGACGAAACGCTCATTCAATTCAGCATCCTTATCATGATTTCCTTTGCCATCTAGCGCTGTTAAAATCATAGGCTTACCATCTATTAAATTAGCAGCAAGACCATCTTCTTCTTGCATAAACGACATTCCTTTTCCCTTACGAGACACTGCCACGAAATGTACTTTTGACGCTGCTTCATTGGGCATACCAATTAATTGAGCGGCTTGCTGTCCTTCAAAACCTACACTCCCATCCTTAGAGTTTACATGAATATCAAAACGCTGACTTGGCATAATTCCTCCATCAACATCAACTCGGACACTTAGAATATAATCATACTTAAGAGGCGTGTTTAAATTGCGCATATCATTGCCTTCAAATTCACTATCAGTCCAAAATATTTTTGAGCGGTCAAAGTTGGGATGATGGATACCATAATCTAATGGGCCCGCATTTGAATAATTATCTACAAATGGATTCGAATAACCACTCCATAATAAAACATCATCATTTGACAAACGCATAATTCCCCCGACAATCCCTTTCATATCATTATCACCAAAATCTTCGAGAATATATTCAATTGATCTTGATGAATAACCATAGTTTCGAAGCGGTGTCCCCAAGAGTGCTTTAAACGATTCCAATCCCATACTTGTAGCCCGCTGATTTGTTTGCCATTTAATTTGTTCGGCAGCATCTAATGCATCTTTTGGTGCAGTTCGAGGTCGCACGCCTTGCAATAATATTTTTTGAACATCAATTTCAACTGACTCCGGAATACTCTGAGCCTTTAAATGGATATTAAAGGTTAAAAACAATATGATCGAAAATAATAATTTCATTTTAGTAATCATTATTATTTTGCAAACGTTCATTCATTAAACGCTTTATACGTATTTCTTTTTCTCTTTTTGATAAATTTGAATCTTGCATTATTTGCATAACCTCTTGCATTGCACCATTATGTTCATCTGTAAACCCTTGTCCATCAACATTGAACTGTGCAACTATTTGTTTTTCATATCCTTGCCCATCAATACGTATTGGATTATTCGCAAGATGAGTGACACGCTTTACAGTAAACATCATAGTTCTTACTTCAGTGTTAAAAACAGTTTTTGTGCAAATGCGATTTTCCCTTCGATTATGATCTTTGAAAAGTAACGGAATACCAAATGGATAAATGGATATTGCTTCTGGTGAAAAAACTATACCGACTCTATGTTCAGCTAACCAATAATCAACGCTCCCATTTTCTATTTCTATTAAATGAGATAATTGAGGACCATAAATAGAATGTGCTCGTTTTTGTCTTTTTATTGCTGTGTCCAGTACAGATTGAAAAATTTGATTACGTTCTACTTCTGTCATGCTTGGTGTATAATTTCCTACTGGATTTGAAATATGCTCCCCCATTATTCCATTAGTTTCAATAACTTCTGCAACTCTTACATCAATATCTATATCAGGGTTGTTAGGATGTGGCTCTTTTTTGACACCATACAAAATAATTTTACCATCCGGAAATAAAATAGCTTGATGAAACTCATCAAATCCCATATAATCAAGCTCTCTCTCACCATTGAATAATAAATTCCAATCTGTGATAGCAATAGTACCATCTGCACTATTAAAATGTATCAATCCATCACCACCTGGTGTACCTTGAATATTTACATCTAGATCAATCGAATAATCAAATTGATATTGCATATTATAACTACGCGGATTGGCCTGGAACTCACTTTGTGCGCTATAGATAGCCGAACCATTCTGAGCAGCACATAATAAGGGAAATAATAAAACTACCAACAATATTTTTTTCATCTCTAAATTATTTTATAACTAAAAATTCTACTCTACGGTTTTGAGACTTACCTTCTGATGATTCATTATCAGCTATAGGTTGGCTCTCACCTCTTCCTTCTGTTAATAATCGATTACCGGCAATGGGATAATTATTATTCAAATATTTTTTTACACTCAAGGCACGCCCTTCTGATAAAACGAAATTGCCCCCTGCCTCTCCATCGCTATCCGTATGTCCAATAATTTTTACTTTCAAGGAAGGATTTGATTGCATCAACTGCCCAATTTCATCTATGTGTTTATAACTAGCCTGCTTCAACTTTGTACTACCTGATTCAAATAATATTTCATTGGTTGAAAAACGTCCTGCCTCCAATAACTTATGTCTTGTATCAGCACCTGCCATTGCTAAACGAATATTGGATACATAGTAAGATTCTCCTTTTGTATCTACTAAAAAGACTAGGCCATTATAATTAGCTTTACCAAACGCCCTTGGTACATCCCAAATTTTTTGATCATTAACATAAACACGCAATCTTTCTTTTTGACGCCATAAGGCTACATGAACTGTTGAACTCTTTCGAGAAAAACTACTTATTTCTTTCTTATTTTTAAGAACGCTTTTATCACTTAGATAATTAATAATCTCAGATCTACCTAGATTGCTTCTATTAGAAGCCGCATTGGGCACTAAGCGTATGCTTACACCATTCTTTCCATTTTTAAATCGCTTCCAATTGGTAAAATCATTTGTTCTATTATTTAACTCAACAACATTTATAACAAAACCGTGCGAATAAAACGAATTCTCATCATCTACGCTAAGATCAAATTCTAGAGTAGAATTTTCTGGTATCGATTGTATACCATCCGGAGTAAATGTACCTTTTGAAAGCATTTTTAACCATTTAGTATTATCGTTATTAAATTGAACTACTTCACCACTTGAATTTGTATTCCAAGTCCCTGGAAAATCTCCTATTTGATCTCTAGAAAAAGACTCCTCAAAAACAACTGTCTTTCCTGATACAAAATCTTTTGCAGATCGGGTTGTTCTATTATTTTTAGGACTTGGAGTATCATTCTTTTCCTTTGTATTTTTTTCTTGACCTGTCTTAGTATCATTATTGACACCCTTATCCCTTTGTTTTTTCTTCCCATCAAATACTCTATCTAATACATCATCAGTTTTCTCTTGTGTCTTTCTTTCTATCTTTCTTTCTATTTGGCGTTCCACCTGTTTTTTCAAACGTTTGTCTAAATTTTTAAAAACTTGGGCCTGCGCGCTCAGACTGATAATGAGAGCAAAACATGTTAAATTAAGTAGTTTCATTTTATTCAGTATTTAAAGAGATTAATTCTTGTTAGTTGTAAATTGAATTCAATTGTTAAAGTGATGTGTATTTATACTTTTTGAATTCTTTGCGTACGCAATAGTTGTTGTTTCCTGTTATATAATTGAATGATATACATTCCTCTTGGTATATTGGGCAACGCTATTGTTTCGATATGTGCCTTTAATTCCTTTTGATAAATGAGCTTACCTGTTAGGTCTAATAACCTTAAGGTTTTTAAATCCTGAATGGACGTTTTTAATCGGATAGATTGACTAAATGGATTTGGAAATATTTCTACCGATTGTTCATGTGCTAATGAGCTTATTGAAGTAGCTACAGAAACACTATGTCGTGTAATACCTATTTTATCATTAGCCTCACCACAGGTGAAAATTGTTCCATTTGAAGTTAGAAAGAGCCCATTCAATTCATCATCTTCATTAGGTGTAATATCTACTTGCAGCGAACCATTCATTCCAAATGTATTATCTAAGACACCCGCACTATCTAATCTTAAGAGTAAAAAATTGGGTTGCAAACTTGAATTTCTTATGTTTCCTGCAACTACAACTTCATTCTCATCTCGTACATGAATTCTTTGGCCAAAAGCTGATTGAGAAGCTGACAATTCAAACACTCCATTCGATGCAAAACTTGCTCTTTTTACACCATGTTGATTTTGTTGAATGACAAAAAGTATTGACGTCCCGGCAACCACTTTATTACCAACAAAATAGTAGTTAGAACCATTTACTTCAATATCATTGATATAACCTGAAGAAGGATAATTATAACCTACTGAGTTGTATGTAGTAACTAAACCACTACCTGTTGGGTTTACTTTAAATACAATTCCTTGAATATTTGCTTCTGCAGAATAACCCGCTACGTAAAAATTGCCCGAGCCATCTTCATGTGCACAATTGCTATAAGTATCATGGGCGCTAATAGTATTTATTTTATAAACTCCAATAAACCCAAAAGAATTATCTAATGTACCATCAGCATTAAGCTGCATTATTACGGGACACGTTCTATTTATACCTGCATCATAACCATCGCCCGTTAGAACAATTTTACCATTAAAACGAACATTCAAATCAGTAAGATTTGTTTTATGACTTCCTGAATTACCCCATGTATCATTTGTCGCTCCATTGGTACCAAAGGCATTATCTAATCCAGAACCATCAGCTAACACTTTGGCAACATAAGTTCGCTGCGCAGATGAAGGGTCTGAGGAAGAAGTGCAATTTCCTGCTACCAACAACTTCCCATCAGCGGTACGATGAATTCGCTTTAGTTGAATATTAAATACTGAGCCATTAGGGATTGTATAAATACCATTACTACCAAATGTATTATCCACGGTACCATCAGCTTTTAGCTTGCGTACATAACTGCTGTAAGATGTTCCGTCATAATAAGAGGTTACACTATAACTCTCACCATTGCTAAGACCGTAAATATCATTTGTTTCAAATTGACTTAGTGCAGTACTACCTGAAGTATAAATGCCATTGGTTGCAAAAGTGGAGTCCAAAAATCCGAACTGTGCGAATAAATTAATGGATAAAAATGTGATGAATAAAGTCGATATCAAATATTTTACTTTCATATTCTGTGATTTGAATACGAAGTACCGAACTAAAATGGATCACGTGATAACTGTGGGGAGTAAATTATCTTTGGGGTTAAATTTTAAGATTTGGCAGAACATTTTATATCACACTTTCTTCCATCTGGCATTCTAGCTTATTTTGTAATAACAGATATTAAAGAGCTAGGC
>CALIIL010000012.1 GCA_938017685.1 uncultured Chitinophagaceae bacterium | reverse complement strand
CAGTTCTTCGATACATTTGACAAGGTTTTTAGCGAAAAAAAAGAATAACTTGCAATTATATGATACTAGTTTTCATCATTTTAGCCTCTAAATGTGCATAAATACTCAACTCCTGCTCTTTTTAAGGGACGACTATTTATTTCATTGCTGTAATGTCTAATTCCATTTCAACTTTTGGGTAAATGAACTTGTCCTTTAATGATTCATCATTACTATATGACATGCCCCAATCCGTTCTATCAATTGTAAACTTAGATTTTGCCATTATTTTACCTTCTTCCATACTTACCATGGCCGGTATAACTACATTTTTCGTACTATCCTTCATAGTTAGGTTACCGCTTATATTATGAGTTACTTCTGCATTTCCTTCTACTGCTTCAACTCCAGTAATCTCAAACTTTGCTGTTGGATATTTTTCTGCATCAAAGAAATCTCCAGACATTAAATGTCCCATCAACTTAGCACCACCATTAGTATCTGCATCCATATTAGTCATAGAAGTAATATCAATAGTGAAGTTACCACCAGATATAGCATCATTATCAACGAATAAGGTACCTTCAGTTACTTTAAAGCCACCTTTATGACCATGTGTAGGTGTTGCTCCATACCAGCTTACCATACTTGCATCACTTACTGCATAAGCATCACCTGTTGTTGTTGTTGCTGTTTCTTGTGCATTAGCTGTTGCTGCTGCATCTCCTTCTGGTGCATCAGCGCAAGAAGCCATAATTGTTACCCCTGCTAGGGCTAGAATAATCTTTTTCATTTGTTTATAATTTAATTTGGCTGCAAAAATGAAGCATTTTTTGCAATTAGCATCTACATACAAATGTTAAAGTGCATAAAAACTAGTCAATTCCTATTTTATCCACAAAGACTTTTTTCATCACAATATATATATCATGAATATATTAGTACTTATCTTTGCACTCCTATAGGAAAGAGTAAAATTATGCAAGAATTTGGCACTAAAAATCCAAGCGCAAGCTTAACCGATTTAGGAATTAATCCTTCAATCGTGCACTGGAACCTCACTACGCAACAACTAAGCGACAAAACTGTTGAACTTGGTCAAGGGTCTATTACTAGCCAAGGAGCCTTGGCTGTAAATACAGGAAAATTTACTGGGCGATCGCCTCAAGATAAGTTTACGGTAAAAGACGCCTTAACTGAAAACACAGTCGATTGGGGTGATATAAACTTTGGAATTTCTCCAGAACATTTCGATATTATTTTAAAAGATATGCAAGCCTTTATGAGTAACAAGGAACTTTATGTTCGTGACGCTTATGCTTGCGCTGATCCAAAACACAGATTAAATATTCGTGTTGTTAATGAGACGCCTTGGGCTAATCTTTTTTGTAACGATTTATTCTTAAGACCAACAGAAGAAGAAGTAAAAACACAGGAACCTGAATGGGTTATATTACAAGCTCCTAGCTTTAAAGCTGACCCTGCTGTTCATGGAACACGACAGGATAACTTTACCGTGGTAAACTTTACCAAGAAAATGATTTTGATTGGTGGTACGGCTTATACTGGTGAAATGAAAAAAGGAATTTTTGGAGTATTAAACTTCACATTGCCACATAACGAAAAAGTATTGAGTATGCACTGCTCTGCTAATGAAGGTGCTGAGGGTGATGTATCATTATTCTTCGGATTAAGCGGTACAGGTAAGACTACTTTATCTGCCGATGTAAATAGAAAACTGATTGGTGATGATGAGCATGGTTGGGACCAAGGTTCTGTATTTAATTTCGAAGGAGGTTGTTATGCAAAATGTATAGACCTAACTGAAGAAAAAGAACCTCAGATATATAACGCTATTAAGCACGGAGCACTCGTTGAAAATACGAATTACAAAGAAGGAACCAACGAAGTAGATTTTAGTGATTGTACAATTACTCAAAATACACGCGTTGCCTACCCTATTGACCATATATTAAATGCTAAAGAACCAAGCATCGGCAAAAACCCGAAGAATATTTTCTTCTTAACTTGTGATGCATATGGAGTATTACCTCCTATTTCTAAATTGACTGTTGGGCAAGCGATGTATCACTTCTTAAGTGGTTATACGGCTAAAGTTGCTGGAACTGAGGTGGGCGTTACAGAGCCACAAGTTACGTTTAGTGCTTGTTTTGGAAAAGCTTTTTTACCATTACACCCTACGAAATATGCTGATCTTTTAGGAGAAAAGTTAGATAACAATCCAGATATTAATGTATGGTTGATCAACACTGGCTGGAGTGGTGGTGGCTACGGAGTTGGTGAGCGCATGAAGCTCAAATACACTCGCGCCATGATTACGGCTGCCATGAAAGGAGAATTAGATAATGTTGAATATACTGAGCACCAAGTATTTGGAGTACAAATGCCAACAAGCTGCCCTAATGTGCCAGATGAGTTATTAATTCCGGCAAATACTTGGAATGATCTTGCTGAATACAACAAAACGGCTAATAAATTGGCTGGATTGTTCAATAAAAACTTTGGGCAATATGCCAGTGAGGCAAGTGCAGAAATAAAAGCTGCCGACCCTAAGATGCTGGAGAACGTATAGTAAACTAATATAATAAATACTTATACTTTTTTATAAGGCTTGTCTTGAAAGACAAGCCTTTTTTAAATACATTTGCCACGATTATGTACACCATTCACTACACTTTTGAAGAAAAAGAAAAACAGCCAGTAACCGTTGAAAACGTTGAACCTGGCATGAGCTTATTAGAAGTAGCTCTATTAAATAAAATAGATGTACACCATAATTGCGGAGGCGTTTGTGCTTGTAGCACATGTCATGTATACGTAAATGAAGGTGCCGATTTTGTAGAGGAAATTTCTGATAAGGAAGAAGACTTTATAGATAGAGCTCGCTCACCAAAATTAAGTTCACGTTTAAGTTGCCAATGCGTGCTACTAGAAGGCGAAGGTGAAGTGCATGTACAAATTGCTGACCAAAGTATTATACAAGGAGAATAAAAATAAATTATTATGGATTTTGAATTACCAATCAATTGGTCTGACTACGAAGACATTGCTATTAAACTATACGAACGTTTCGGAAACGAAATGACTGAAAGTAAAATATATCGTGTAAGATTTACACAATTATTGGACTGGGTACTTGAAATAGAGAGTTTTGTAGGAAAGCGCGAAGGTTCTAGCGAAGGCCACTTAGAAATGATCCAAAGTAATTGGGTATATGAGTGGCGAGATAATCAAGAATAATTCTTGAGCATTACCTAATCTATTTTTTTAGATTTAGAATATTACTGTATATTTCCATTAATCTAATACGTTAGACTAATGGCAAATAAATTACTGATTATAGACGATGAAAAGAGCATCAGAAAAGCTCTTAAAGAAACCTTGGAAATGGAAGATTACAAGGTAGAAGAAGCAATTGATGGCAAAGAAGGCTACAACCTCCTTAAAGCTAAAAAATATGATTGTGTATTGTGTGATATTAAGATGCCACGCATGGATGGTACAGAGTTACTAGCAAAAGTAATAGAAGAAGACATAGACGTTCCAATGATTATGATATCTGGTCATGGAGATGTAGACACGGCCGTGGATACTGTTAAGTCTGGTGCATTTGACTATATCTCAAAGCCACCTGATTTAAATCGATTATTAATTACGATACGTAATGCCATAAATCAAGGTTCATTAATAGAGACCAACAAAAAATTAAAAAGATCAATAAACGGTATTCAGGAAATTGTTGGTGATAGTCCTGAAATAAAAGTTGTAAAAGAAACAATAGACCGAGTTGCCCCTACAGATGCTCGTGTGCTTATTCTTGGAGAAAACGGAACGGGTAAAGAATTAGTAGCTAAATGGATACATGAAAAGAGTAAACGAAATACTGGTCCATTAATTGAAGTAAACTGCGCAGCAATACCTTCTGAACTCATTGAAAGTGAATTATTTGGACATGAAAAAGGATCATTTACTGGCGCTGCAAAACAAAGCATAGGAAAATTTGAACAAGCCGATGGTGGCACTCTATTTCTTGATGAAATTGGAGACATGAGCTCAAAAGCACAAGCAAAAGTATTGCGAGCTCTCCAAGAAGGGAAAATTACGCGTATTGGTGGCGATAAAGAAATAACAGTTAATGTTAGAGTAGTATCTGCAACCAACAAAAACCTTATTAGCGAAATTGAGAATGATAATTTTAGAAAGGATTTATTCTTTAGATTAGGTGTGATAGAAATTAAAGTGCCTTCGCTAAATGATAGACGTGCCGACATTCCAATATTGATTGATTACTTTTTAGAAAATATATGCAGCGAATATGGTCGTAAGAAAGTAAAGATTAATAAAAAATGTTTAGCCAAGTTACAAGCTCGAGATTGGCAAGGTAATATTAGAGAACTACATAATATTATGCAACGTCTCGTAATCTTTGCCGAGGATGAAATAACAGAAGAAATATTAAATACGTGCCTGCCATCATGATAGATTACTCAAAAGATTATTCTTTAAATAAAGCTGTAGAAGACATGCTGGACAAAACTCATTGGAAGAAAAGGCTAATGGGCGTAAGCATAAAAGATGACTGGGAAAAGATTATGGGAAAAACAATAGCCCAATACACAACAAGCTTATTTCTTACGAATAAAAAACTGATTATTAGAACCAACATTGCCCCCTTGCGCAATGAACTATCCTTGAATAAGGAATCTATAATAGAAAAGATTAATACCTATTATAATCGAGAAATGATTAATGAAATTGAACTAGGCTAAGGCCTTAATAATGTCGATAAAAGAGTTGGCATCCAATGCAGCTCCACCAATTAAACCACCATCTACATTATCCTGAGAAAACAACTCTTGTGCATTATCAGGCTTTACACTACCACCGTATAGAATAGTTACGTCTTCTGCAATTTCGCTACCCCATTTTTTCTCAAGAATTGATCGGATAAATGCATGCATTTCTTCGGCTTGAGCCGCTGATGCTGTGCGCCCTGTGCCTATAGCCCATATTGGCTCATAAGCAATGATAAGGCTTGACATTGTCTCACCATTTAGGTGAAATAAGCCTTCTTCAATTTGTTGTTGAACGTAATCATTTTGATTCTCAACCTCTCTTACTTTCAAAGGTTCTCCACAACAAAAAATAGGTGTCATTTTAGAAGAAAGAACGGCATCTACCTTCTTTTGAACCATCTCGTTAGACTCATTATATATCTCTCTTCTTTCTGAGTGCCCAACAATTACATAACGTGTATCTAAGTGCTTTAACATTTCACCACTTATCTCTCCAGTATAAGCACCAGAAGCTTTATCCGAGATATTCTGTGCTCCCAGTTGAATTTTGGAACCCTCATTATTATCTAATAACATTTTCAAGGAACCAATATGCGTAAAGGGAGGACAGATAATTACAGTTTGATTGTATTTCAAATCAATTTTTTCTTTAATCAAATCATTAACAAGACTAATACCTTGATCGGTATTCAAATTCATCTTCCAATTCCCTGCTACTATTTTCTTTCTCATCTTAGGTATGATTTATTGATTTAGTTATCTGAATTAAGCAATTCTAAAATATCGTCGGTAATATCTAAAGATTCGTTTAAATAAACGATAGACCCTCCTTCCATGTGCGTGAGGATAAAGTCATACTTATCATCTTTATTATAATCAGCTACTAAATCTTTTAAGCGCTTGGTATATTTTTTACTAAACTCATCTTGATCTTTCAACAATTGTTTACCAAGACTATTTCTTTTCTTATCTAATGCTTGTTTCTTATTAGCTAATCGCTTATCAGCGTTTTTGTACTCATCCTCAGTAAGTGTTCCTGCTTGAGCCTTCTTTTGAACATTTACTAAATCTTTTTCTATGGCTTTGGCCATATTTTCCAACTCTATATTTATTCTTTTTTCTCTACCTTCAAACTCTTTTTTCTTTGCTTGGAATTTTTTGTACTTCGCATCAATCGTATCTAAGTTAATGTAAGCAATACGGCTCAATTCAACTTCAACTTCAACTTTTTTGCCCGTTGAGTCAGTTTTTACAACTTTTGTAGCCTTTGATGAACCTCCCGAAAATGATTTTCCGAATAGAAACAGCACACCCACTAAGGCTATTGAACTAAGTACGATTGGTAAATTTTTCATAGTAATTTAAATCTTGAAAGCCCGCAAATATATTTGAATTTGACCTTAGAAGTAAATAAAATCGTTACTATATTATTAAAGCTTTGATTATCTGGCAATCTTTTAACAAACTAGATAATTTCGTAGCGTTTTCCGGGCATGGAACGAACTACACCCTGCATTTCTAGCTGCAAAAGCAAACTAGCCACTTGAGAACTACTGTAATTTGTTTGGTTAATTATTTCATCTATTTGTAGCTGCCGTTCCCCAACTAGCAATTCATATATATTCTTTTCTTCATTATTAAAGGTATTAAATAAGCTACGCTGTGCTTGAGAGTTACTTTTTGTCTCATCCCAATTGAGCTGATCAATAATGTCTTTACCACTCGTTATTAAATTTGCTTTTAATGTTTTTATTAAATGATTACAACCGGCACTTCTTTTATCATCTACCCTACCCGGCACACAAAAGATGTCTCGATTATAAGAAAAACCTAACTCGGCTGTTATCATGGAGCCACCTTTTTTAGCTGATTCTATTACAACTATCGCATCGCACATACCAGCAACAATTCTATTTCGGGTTGGGAAGTTTTCTCGATCAGGGTTGGTGCCCGCTTTAAACTCTGTTAATAAGCCTCCTTTAGCTATCATTTCAGTAGCCGTTTTCTGATGCGCTGCAGGATATATGCGATCCAAACCATGCGCTAAAACACCAATTGTTGATAGATTATTCTTTAATGCTGCCCTATGAGCTATAATATCAACTCCATAAGCTAGACCGCTCACTATCAATGGCTGTGCGGGTGCTAGTTCTTTAATTATCTGCTCACACATTTTTTGCCCATATTCCGAGTTCGTGCGGGTACCTATAATGCCCACTACACGCTTATTACGTATAGCATCTGTTCCTTTATAAAAAAGTGCAATGGGTGCATCAAAGGCTCGCTTAAGCTTAATAGGATAATGCTCGTTATTAATTGCGCATACCTCAATCTTATTCTTATGTATAAATTCTAATTCGGTCTTAAATTGGTCAAAATCACTAAAACGTTCAATCGCATTGGCATGAACCTTACCTATTCCTTCTAAGCGTTCTATTTCAGCCCTTTGGGCCTCAAATACTGCTTTGGCGGAGCCAAAATGCTCCAAAAGTAACTTTCCTCTAACAGCACCTATGCCCTTTACACTTTGTAAGGCTAGTAAATATATTATGTCCTCATCAGTCATACCTTTATTTAAAATATAAAGAGATAAGCAAATCAAAGAAAAAAATTTGATTATATTTGAGAATAGAAAAAAAGAATATGAAAAAACTTTTCCTCCCCTTAATACTATTAGGAGCTTTAGCTTCAACAATTTTCGTTTCTTCTTGTCAGAAAATTATTGCTGACCCTTATGCCTATAATGTTGATTATGACTCTTTGGCTCCAGAAGTTTCTATTTCTGTACCAATTATGAATGCCGTATACTCTTACGGAGCTGATGTAGCCGTAGTTGGAACAGTTACTGACAAAGAATCATTGAAAAACGATATATTAGATCCGGGATACAGAGCTGGACAATTAAAAACACTAAGTATTCAGGTTGAAAACCTTACAGCCAATAACACGCTATTACTGAACAAAAACCCTGATGTTGATGGTCTAGACGGTGTTGCTTTTAATGAAAAGTTTAGTATCGTGGCTGGTACAGACACAACCAAATGTCGTTTAATAATTATTGCGACGGATGCTGGAGGACAAACTGATAGAGATACTGTATCCTTTATATACAGATAAGAATAAAAAAAACAATTTAAAAGAGAACTCATACTGCATGAGTTCTTTTTTTTGCAAAAAATATGAATACACACGAAACAGCGTTTAGAGTTAGATATGGCGAAGTAGACCAAATGGGCTTTATGTACTACGGGAATTACTGCCTTTATTACGAAATGGCACGTGCAGAAATGATACGCGGTTTTGACTATACTTATGCTGATTTAGAAAAAGATGGAATTGTTATGCCAGTGGTTAAAGTTCAATCCAAATATTTACGTCCTGCATTATATGATCAATTAATTACGATTAAGACAACGATAAAAAATTTAGATCGTCTCCCCTTTCTAAGCTTTCATCATGACTTTTATAATGAGGATAAAGAACTTATACATAGAGGTGAAGTAACCTTAATATTCTTTGATCCAAAAACACAGAAAAAAGTAATGCCTAATGAAAGGATGACTGAAATATTAAATACTGGATTTGATAAATAATATGACCACAGCAACAATAATTACCATTGGAGACGAATTACTCATTGGACAAACCATAGACACCAACTCGGCCTGGATTGGACAAACGTTTTCCAATTTAGGCTTAAGTATAAAAAGAAGAATTGCTATTGGCGATGATAAGCAAGAAATTATTGAAGCCATACAACAAGCCGAAACGCTCAGTGATATTATCATTATCACAGGAGGTCTTGGGCCTACAAGTGATGATATTACTAAACCTACTTTGTGTGAATATTTCAACACTTCTTTGGAAATGCATGAAGCAAGTTTAAAGCATGTTACCGCTTTTTTTAAATCAAGAAATAGAGAGCTATTACAATCGAATATTAATCAAGCCATGTTGCCTGCTAATTGCACTCCTTTAAATAATGATGTAGGTACTGCACCAGGTATGATGTTTCAAAAAAACGGAAAGTTTTATTTTTCACTACCCGGTGTACCATTTGAAATGAAGCAGTTAATTACAAATAAGGTAGTGCCGCAGTTACTAGAGAACTTTACTTTTAATAAAATAACGCACAAAACACTACTCACCGCAGGCATTGGCGAGTCGTTCTTGGCTGAGCGCTTACAATCATTTGAACAAGCATTACCAAAAGGAATAAGCATGGCTTATTTACCCTCTTTAGGCACCGTAAAAATCAGATTGAGTTCCTTCAATGCAGATGATATATTAAGTACTACATTTCAAAAACTCATTGTTTTGGTACAAGATGTGCTTGTATCTGAAGAAGATTTATCGCTTGAGCAAATTATCTCCAATACATTATTAAATCAGAAAAAAACGCTCGCTATTGCAGAAAGTTGCACAGGCGGATATATTGCGCATAAATTTACAAGTATAAGCAATGCAACTAAAGTATTTAAGGGCAGCGCTGTGTGTTACTCAGACGAGGCTAAACAAGACATTTTGGGTGTAGATGCAGCAACGATTAAAAAGCATACTTCAGTAAGTGGCATGTGTGCTTTAGAAATGGCAGAAAGAAGCCGCATCAATTATAAAGCTGATATCGGATTAGCAACAACAGGCTTTCTAGAAGGCGATAAAACATTCTTTTATTGCGCAATAAGTGATGGTAATACTTCGAAGGTTCAAAAATTTGACTTGCCTTATAACCGATCAATCAACTTGCAGTTAGCTACTTCTAGATCGTTACAATTATTGATACAGTTTATATAGCCCTTCTTTATCATGGTTTTAAATGGCATGTCGTCATTAATAAGTGATAAGTATTTTTATTATCTTTAATATTAAAATATTTAATGATTAGGAAAATTATTACTCTAGTTTATTTGACAACCTGTTTTTTTTCAGCTCAATCTCAAATAATTTATTCGGTTAATCCGATTGCTTTTTCTCCAGTTTCATTAAACTCAGCTACAATAGTTAATGGACTACAAGACGACTCGTATTCATCTGTAATTCCTATTGGTTTTAATTTTACTTTTTTTGGGTTCGACTATAACTCTTTAGTTGTTAGCTCTAACGGACTTGTTTCATTTGATTTGAACAAAGCAAATAACGCTTCTCCTTGGGCAACAAGTGGAGACACCTTGCCATCCAATAAGCCACAATATAACAATTCAATAATGGGCGTATATCATGATATGGATGCATCATTTTTGAACACTAATAGTAACATATTTGTACAACTAATAGGTAGTGCTCCAAATAGACAATTCGTTATTTCATATGAAGCTCTCCCAATGTTTAGCTGCAATAGCAATAGAGCTTCAAGTCAAATTATATTGTTTGAAGGTACAAATAATATTGAAGTACATGTAGAGAAAAAAGAATTATGCACAACTTGGAATGATGGACATGCAATACTTGGCATTCAGAATATTATAGGAAATGAAGCGCATTACCCGCTAAATAAAAATGGTAATTCTCAATGGACATCCTTTCAAGAAGCTTGGCGATTTAACTTTTTAGGATTTTATCTCAACAATCCAGAAATACTTAGCAGGAACAAAAAAATAGAAATATACCCATCACCGGCAACGAATTACATTTATACGAAGTCAAATAAAATTGATTTAAATCAAAGTGAGATACTGAATATTCACGGGCAAAAAATAAACATAACTTCTTATAAAGATAAAATTGATGTTCGCCATTTACCAAGCGGTTTTTATTGGCTTAGAATTGGTAACGATTACAACAAATTCTTTAAACAATAATGAACAATTACTCTTGCAAATGCAAGTCAAAATAATCCGTAATTTTCTGCATTAAATGAATTCTATCATTTCCTCTTACGTTATGAGGATGAGCTGGGTAAACAGCATAATCCACTTGCACATTTTCCTTCACAGCATTTCTAATAAATTTCATACTATGCTGCCATACAACAACATCATCTTGCGTGCCATGTATAATCAATAATTTATTCTTAAGCTTGTTCGCACTTTCAGTCAATTTTGTTTTGGCATAACCATCTGGGTTGGTTGTTGGATCATCCATATAACGTTCTGTGTACATAACCTCATACATCTCCCAATCCATAACTGGTCCTCCAGCAACTCCGCATTTAAATACTTCGGGGTATTTGGTCATAATAGAAGTAGTCATAAAACCGCCAAAGCTCCAACCATGTATTCCCAATCTATTCGCATCAATATAAGGTAATGACTTCAAGAATTTAATACCTTCCATTTGATCTTCCATTTCTTTTACACCGAGTTGCCTATGTGTAACACTCTCAAATTCAAACCCTCTATTGCTACTACCACGACCATCTAATACAAATACAAAATATCCTTTTGTAGCCATGTAATCATACCAAAGGTTACCGGTATAAGGAAAGACATCTCTATTCATTTGAGCGTGCGGCCCATTGTACAAATAAACAATCGTTGGATATTTTTTTGTAGCATCGAAATTACTTGGGTAAATCAATTTGCCGTAAAGCTTCGTATTATTCTCAGTAGTAATTTCTTTTAGTTCTACACGAGCCGTTTCATAATCTTCCAAAGTATTCTTTGCAGTGAATAAACGTTTTATCGTTTCATTCGTAGCAACTGATTTTACATTTATAATTCGTGGATTGTTCTTATTTGTATAACGCTCAATAAGCATACTAGCATCATTACTTAATACAGGAGCATGCCAACCGCCTTCGCTACTTAGGTTTCGCACCTTTAAGTTTTTCATATTCACCGCATATACATTTTTCTGCATTGCACCATCCTTAGTTGAGGTAAACAATATTTCCTTCCGCAAATTATCATAGCCTAAAATTTCATTGACAATCCAATTCCCTTTAGTGATTTGTTTTGATAGCTTATCATTTTTATACAAATACATATGCATAAAACCATCACGCTGACTTAACCAAATAAACTCACCGGGCGTATTGTTATAAAAGTTCAAAGGGTGCTGTGGCTCCACATATCGTTCATGCTTATCTTCAAAAACTGTCAAGACATAATTTCCTGAAACGGCATCGTACTTATTAAATTTTAAATGTTTTTGATCACGGCTTAATACACCCACATATACATACTGCTCATCAGGGCTCCAGCTTACGGAAGTCAAATATTGATCTTTAGGCCCTTCTGTTTTTAGATAAATTGTTTTATTCTTATTAATATCATATACACCTAGCGTTACATGATGTGACTTCCCTCCTGCCATGGGATACTTAATTGTTTTAACGGTTGCAGGATCAGTACTCCAATTTACAATAGGATAATCATTGACCATACTCTCGTCTTTTCTATAAAAAGCTAGAAAATTCCCTTTTGGGCTCCAAAAAATTCCTTTCGTAATACCAAATTCAAATCGATGAACTGCTTCACCGTAGACAATATCCTTTGCACCATCATCTGTTACTACAAATAACTTTTCGCCTTTTTGAACAAATAAATTATTATCCTTTTTCAAGGCTAGTAAATTCATATTATCAAATCCTGAAATCACTTTGGCACCACCTTGAATAGATTGTATTTTATTAATAGATAATGCTTTGCCTTTGTTATTACTAATTCGATAATAGTCATTTCCTTTTCTAAAATAAAAAGAGTACTCATCTAGCCAAGTTACACGCGGCAATGCTTTGGGCTCCTTCATATTGTTATTAACCAAAAGAGTTTTGAACTCGGTCAAAGTAATAAAGGGCTTTACTTTATGAGTTATAGGGTTGGCGTACATCAAGGCTTGTTCTCCCTGAAACTTATGACTATAAGCATAAAAATTACTCTGCCCCATAAATTGCAATTGACTAAGATTTTTTATCCTTAAATCAGAACGCAATCCTACAACTGCTTGTTTTATCGTAAGCTTTTTCTTTTGAGCTCTTAATACAAACGGCGCTATAACTAATAGCAATAATAATATTCTAGTCTTCATATGCTAACATTTTTTCAAATACCTCTTCGTATTCAGTTTTTAATTCTACTAATTTAATTTTTGTGTCTTTATAAGCACTTTCTTTTTCTTTAAACTTTTTTTGATCTGCAAATATCGCGGGATCAACTAAGTCTAATTCAAATTGTTTTATACCTTCCTCTGCCTCAGCAATTAGTTGCTCTAATTTATTAAATCTGTTCTTAATTCGTTTTTTTTCTTTACGATTTTCTTGTCGCTCTTTATTGCTTACTTTGGGTTCTTCTACTGCTTTTACTTCAGCTATTGGCTCCTCTTTGTTTGCCGCTTTGTTACGCTCTTTTTGTCTTTCTTTAAATGCTAAGAACTCTTTGTAATTCCCGTCAAAAACATTGATTTTTTTATCATCAATCTCCCAAATTACAGTTGCTGTGCGCTCAATAAAAAAACGATCATGCGACACAATTACATAAGTACCGTCATAGGCATTTAATGCATTAACAAGGGAATTCACCGAGTTTATATCCAGGTGATTCGTAGGCTCATCCAGCATTAAAAAATTAGATTGCTGTATAATTGTTTTAGCCAATGCAACTCGTGCCTTCTCACCACCGCTTAATACTTTAATACGCTTAAATACATCATCACCAGTAAATAAGAAACAACCTAACAACTGCCGAAGCTCTACATCAGAACGATCACTGCCGCTAGTATTTAACTCTTTAAGGATTTCGTTATCCATAGTCAAAGAATCTAATTGGTGCTGCGCGTAAAAGGAGGTCTGTACATTATGACCAATAATGCTTTCGCCTTCCATTTCCTCACTATTAGCAATTAAGCGGAGCAAGGTAGACTTCCCCTTTCCGTTTGGTCCTATTAAGGCAATTTTATCCCCTCTATTTATAACGGCATTGGCATTATCCAACACTTTTATATCTCCATAAGATTTAGAAACATCTTTTAATGTAGTAATAATCTTACCGGGTTGTATCCCTGTTTCAAATCTAAAATCAATAGCCTTACTTGCCGTTTCTGGCGATTCAATTCTATCTAACCTATTTAATTTTTTTACTATACTCTGAGCTTGCGTCGCTTTAGAAGCCTTTGCTTTAAAGCGCTCTACAAATCTTTCTTGCTGTCTAATATATTCTTGCTGGTTCTCAAATTCACGCTGTGTAAACTCTGCACGTACCGCTTTCTCCTCTTCATAATTCGTATAAGTACCGGTATAGGATGTCAGTGTTTTATTGCCAACTTCTACAATTTTAGTAACCATTCTATCTAAGAAATATCGATCATGCGAAATAACAACAATCGTTCCTTGATAAGATTGTAAGTAGCGCTCAATCCATTCAATAGAAGGTAAATCCAAGTGATTCGTAGGCTCATCCAGCAACAAGATATCAGGATGCTGCAATATCATTTTAGCCAATAAAACACGCATACGCCAACCGCCACTAAACTCTTTAAATGGACGATCTAAATCCTTCGTAGTAAATCCAAGACCTTCTAAAACCTCAGCCGTTGTATAGTCCATTTCGTAGCCGCCAGCCACTTCAAATCGATGCAATAAATCGCCTTGCTTCTCTATTAGTTTATCATTAGGGTCTTTTTCTATTTCAAGAGCAATCGCATCTAATCTATCCCTTAACTCAAGCGCCTCATCATATGCACGCATGGCCACTTGATGTATACTTTCATTTACATCTTCACTTTGTAAGTCCTGATGAAAATAGCCTATTTTTAAATCATTGCTTTTGTTAACGGTACCAGCGCTTATCGAGAATTGACCAACTAGAATTTTAAAGAGTGTAGACTTACCAGCTCCATTCAGCCCTACTAAACCAATACGTTCATTAGCATAAATGTGCCAACTGGCATTTTCAAAAATTGTATGTGCTCCAAACTCGAATTGGATGTTATTTAGTGATAGTAACATTGTTATTACAAAAATGTGTGATTTAGGCGAGGCAATTGCAATTATTATGAACTATTTTTAATATTCAGTATGAAAAAGTACATCCTACTTATTCTTGTATCAATATCTTTCCTTTCTTGCGAGAAGTCAGACAATGATTTTGTTATTGAAAATAACCCATTTACCATTTTCCCAACGACCATTAGTCGTAATGTAATGCTCGAGAATTTTTGCGGTGAATGGAGCGATGATAATGAGCGTGCCTCTCGCCTACTAGATTCTATGTACGTAAATAGTGGTTACCGCATATTCCCGGTAAAATTCCATGATAATGATTGGTTAGAAACCGGTTATACATCATATCAGCGAGAATTTTTGGGTGGCCTTGGAGGCGTTTCCATTGGAAGTACGAATCGGGAACCTGCTAAGAGCACTACAAACAATGAGAATAATTACATTTTAATGTCAAGTAATAATTGGTCGTATAATGCTTTTTTACAACTCAATGAAACACCACCTTTAGGCATTGCATTAAACACTAAGATTAACGACAACAATACCCTAAGTGTAGACTTATATGTAGCTCAAACGGCCGTAGTTACAGAAACAACCCGTGTTTTATTCTATTTGGTAGAAAATAATATTGATCCAATTTTTCAGAAAAATGCCTCTGATAATTTTAAACATAATTATGTTTTTAAAAGCAGCTTCCCTGATCAAGTGGGCGAATTGATTAATCAGCAAAGCCCTACGAATAACGGTACAATAAAGAAGCTAACTTTCAATGGTATAAACTTAAGCCAAGTTAATGTGGCTAGTACAAAACTAGTGGCCTTTATTTATAAAGAAAGTGACGACTATACTAAGCGACAAGTAGTTAATGTTCAATCTTGTAACATTGGCGGTGCTCGTATTTGGCAATAGCATCAACATTTACTTTTCATTTCCACTATCAATTGAAAATGTAGAGTTCTTTCAATAATTAAAATTAGATTTGTAGTATCTAATGATAGCAAGAGCCACCGTACAAAAAGTGATTGATACAGCCGATGTAATGGATGTAGTAGGTTCGTTTATCAATTTAAAAAAACGTGGCGCCAACTTCCTTGGGCTTTGTCCTTTTCATAATGAAAAAACGCCTTCTTTTACTGTGTCTCCTGCCAAGGGTATTTACAAATGTTTTGGTTGTGGCAAGGCAGGCAATGCGGTTACTTTTATTCAAGACCATGAAAAACTATCGTTTCCGGAAGCTATAAAATGGCTTGCTAAGCGATATCAAATAGAAGTTGAAGAAAAAGAACAATCGCCTGAGGAAAAAGAGCAGCAAAAGGAAGAAGAAAGCATCCGTATTATTAATGAATATGCCGAAAATTACTTTCACAACATTCTTTTAAACGATGTAGAGGGCAAAAACATTGGCCTCTCCTATTTTAAAGAAAGAGGCTTTACAGAAAAAACAATTACAACCTTTAAGTTAGGTTACTCACCCGAGTTGCGCACTTCATTTTCATTTGAAGCGGTTGATAAAGGTTATAAAAAAGAATTACTCATTAAGTCTGGTTTAGTTGGTGAGTATAATGGCAGCTTGGCAGATAAATACTCAGGACGAGTAATATTTCCAATTCATAACCAGAGTGGAAAAACGATTGGTTTTGGCGCACGTATATTAAAAAGTAACTCCAAAGCACCGAAATATATTAATACTCCGGAGAATGTTGTGTACAATAAGAGTAAGACCTTATATGGCATATATCAAGCCAAGAGAACCATTACAAATAAAGATGAGTGCTTCTTAGTTGAAGGTTATACTGATGTAATATCCTTACATCAAGGCGGTGTTGAAAATGTTGTAGCCAGCAGTGGGACATCACTTACGGACGGACAACTATACTTACTAAAGCGATACACGCAGAACCTAACCATCCTTTATGATGGCGATGCTGCTGGTATTAAAGCCGCCTTGAGAGGTATGGACATGGCTTTGGAAATAGGCTTGAATGTACGCTTGGTTTTATTGCCCGAAAATCATGACCCTGACTCTTTTATTCAAGAACTTGGTGCTGATGCATTTGGTCAATATGTTGAAGAAAATAAAAAAGATTTTATCCTTTTTAAACTTGAAGCTTCACTACAAGATGCTAAAAATGATTCTGTAAAAAAATCTAAACTCGTGAATGAAATAGCCGAAACTATTTCAAAAATTAATAAGGTCGAAGACTTTACAAAACAGCAAGATTATATAAGACGCTGTTCTGAACTATTGGAAGTTGAAGAAGCTGGTCTTGTAGCTATAATCAATAAAAAAATTAGAGAGCGCTTTGGTAAGCAAAGAGCTAAAGATGCAAGAGATAACGAAGCACAGCTTGAAGCTGAAGCCTTGGAAGCCGAAGCTGCCCAGTATGCTACACAGGATACAGCTAGTCTTATTACTGAAAAAGATTATATGCAAGAGCGTGCTTTGGTGCGCGTTCTATTACAGTTTGGCAATAGAGATTTTGATGAAAATATAAGTGTGGCTGATTTTATTTTTAATGAAGTAAGTCCTGAAGATTTTAATAATAAGAAGTGGGAACAAATATTTAGTCTTTATCATGGGATGTACAAAGAGAGTCTTCAATTTCCTGAGTTAAAAGAATTTACCTATCACCCGGACAGCAGTTTTAGCCAAGCAGTTATTGAAGCCATTGAGGTAAAATATGAAAAAAGCAGTAACTGGTTTGACAAACATCAGATAGAAGTACCTAGTGATGAAGAAACATTTAGAGGACAAGCTGAGCAAAATGTAGACTATTTCTATATTAGAAAAATTAAAACAATGTTTAAAGAACTTCATGCGGAGTTAGGTAAGTTCAAAGGCATTGAAAGTGAAAATGAAACAGAAGTAAACATCCTGCTTAAATCCATACTTGAAATTAAAGAACAAGAAAAGAACATCTTGTTGAAATGGAAAATTCCTAGTATCGGATAAGTAAGTATTTCAGTTAATAGTAATTATGAATAAACAACGTTTCTTTCTGCTAACTATTCTTTCAATAGTTCTCAAATTATTTGTAAGCACTTTGGGTCATAATTTTGATATGGAGTCGTGGAATATCGTGAGCGACATTGTTTTAGACGGCAAGAATATTTATTCGAATACTACTAGATATAATTACGGATACACTTGGGGCTTGATCATAGGTTGCATTAAATATATTACCCGATTATTAAATCTAAATAGTATACAAGAGTTTCACATGGCTATTGTTTTATTTCTAAGCATAATAGATAGCTTAATTGCCATTTGGTTAAAAAATAAATTCTCCGAAAGAGTTGCCATTTTTTTTCTACTCAACCCGATTAGCATATTGCTTACGGGATATCACTCTCAATTTGAAAACTTAGCTATTCTCTTAGCCATAGCCTCTGCCATTCCATTATTTACCAAAGAAATAAAATATAAGCATATTATTGTGTCTGCCATTTTACTCGGACTTTCACTTGGAACAAAGCATGTATTTTTCCTTTTTCCAATATGGTTTTTACTTTCTAACAAATACAATTTTAAGCAACGCCTACTTTATACGACCATCTGTTATTCCGTATTTCTAATATTCTTTATACCCTTCTTTTTTGATCCTGATACATTACAAGGTATTAAAGACAATATTCTAAAATATAATGCTCTGCAAGGAAATGCTTTAGAAGCACATTTTGTCTATCAGTCTTTGCCAAATAAACTGCATGATTACTTGCAGCTAATATCTAACAATTGGCTATTCCGATTAGTATTTTTTATTTTATTAATTGGTTCAAGTTTTTTGTTTCAAAACAAAAGCTATCATTTTCAACTACTTTCATATTTATTGTGTCTATTGATTTGCACTAGTATGATTACTGCCGAATATTTTATACTTACCATTGTAGCCTTCCCTAAAAATTGGACAGTTTAAAAATCAGAAAATCTTTAATTTTAAACTGTAAAACATGAAAAGAAGTAAATTTAACGAGAGCCAGATCATCAAGGCTCTAAAAGAAAACGAACAAGGACGAAGCGTTCA
>CALIIL010000011.1 GCA_938017685.1 uncultured Chitinophagaceae bacterium | reverse complement strand
TTTCATTAAACAAACTCAAATTATATTTACGATGCAAAAACAAAAAACTTCCAAAGACAGACAGACTTCCCACAACAAGTTTGTTTGCTTTGAAAGTAAAATTAATCAAATCGATTACACACTTTTTTGTACACTACCTGTCCCGTCATAGTTTTTACTTTCAACTATATTACTGTAATAAGTTGCGATAGCATAATCACCGTTAGGAGTTTGTTCTAGTATGTTTAAATCTTTGAGATAATAATTCTTGGGACTGTAATTCTTATCTACTTTTTTATAGGCCGACCATTTTCCAATAAGAAAGGCAGCATCCGTTTGCACGGCACCTTGCTCTGCACCCGGAATAATTTTCTTTATTTCTTGTTTCTTTAATTTGGCTACGCGTTTAAAATAATGCGTTTGCTCTCCATCACCCAAGTTCATTTCTTGATCATTGACTTCAAAGAATGAGAAGTTGTATCGCTCACCTAGGTGAAGTCCTTGCCTATCAAAACTGTAATACTCCGTATAAAACTTCCCATCCGCTAACCAAATTCGCACAGAACTATCAGGCATAAAACGTAGCTGAATAGGATCATCAAATTCAAGATTCTGTGCTTTTCTTCTCTTGCCTATTGTACGTTTATACTCCTGCCATTTGCCAGTAAGCACATTGCTTTCTGTTTTGATTGGCTCAGGCGTATCACTGGCTGTAGGGTTAAATTGGGCTTGTGCTAAGCTAGTTGTAAGACATAGCAAGGCTACAAGTAATGATTTAAATATCATAGCTGATTATCTTTAGTTACACTAAAGATAAGAAAAAGGAATAATAATAAAATAAATGTAAGCGGCGAGTCGTTAGCTACTTACTTCAATTCAAAGCTTTCAATAAAGTTCGTTGTAAAGTTCCCTTTCTTAAAATCTTCATTTTCCATTAATTGTAAATGGAAAGGAATAGTTGTTTTGATACCTTCAATTACATATTCGCTCAATGCTCTGTGCATTACACGCAAGGCCTCCTCGCGGGTTTCGGCCACAGCAACTAACTTAGCAATCATTGAATCATAATACGGAGGTATTACATAACCAGAATATATGTGCGAATCTACACGCACTCCATAACCTCCAGGCGTATGCAAGTTGGTTATTTTTCCTGGTGATGGTCTAAAGTCATTGTAAGGATCTTCGGCATTAATACGACATTCTATGGCATGACCTTCTGGAAAATAATTTCTTCCGGAAATAGGAATACCAGCCGCAATTTTTATTTGCTCTTTAATCAAATCTCTACTAATCACTTCTTCTGTTACAGTATGCTCTACTTGAATTCTTGTATTCATCTCCATGAAATAAAAATTCTGATGCTTATCTACTAAGAACTCAACGGTTCCTACACTTTCGTAATTAATGGCTTGTGCTGCACGTATTGCTGCTTCACCCATTTTATTGCGCGTTTCATCACTAATAAATGGCGAAGGACTTTCCTCTACTAATTTCTGATGACGACGCTGTATGCTGCAATCTCTTTCACTTAAATGACAAGCCGTACCATGTTGGTCACCCGCAATCTGTATCTCAATATGACGAGGTTCTTCAACAAACTTTTCAATATACATCCCATCATTCTTAAATGATGCTGCTGCTTCTTGCTTGGCTGAGTTAAAGTTTGCCTCCAATTCACTTTCTTTCCATACAACACGCATCCCTTTTCCACCGCCGCCAGCAGTTGCTTTAAGCATAACAGGGTAACCCATTTTTTTGGCTAGTTTTTTAGCGTGCGCTGCATCTTTTAATAAACCTTCACTTCCCGGAACAACGGGCACATTTGCAGCAATCATTGTTTCCTTGGCTGTGATTTTATCTCCCATACGATTAATCATATCAGGAGTAGGTCCAATAAATTTTATATCATGCTGCGTACATAGTTCAGCAAATTTTGCATTTTCAGCAAGAAAACCATAACCAGGATGTATCGCATCCGCATTAGTAATTTCGGCTGCTGCCAAAATGTTTGGAATGTTTAAATAAGAATCTGAACTACTCGGCTTACCAATACAAACTGCCTCATCGGCAAATCTTACGTGCAAGGAGTCTTTATCTGCAGTAGAATAAACCGCTACAGTACGAATACCCATATCTCTACAAGTTCTAATAATACGCAAGGCTATCTCGCCTCGATTGGCAATAAGAATTTTTTTGAACACAGGCTTATAAATTTAAGGTTCGATTAAAAATAACGGTTGGTCATACTCTACAGGAGAAGCATCATCAATTAATACTTTTACAATAGTTCCGCTTACTTCGCTTTCTATTTCATTAAAAAGTTTCATCGCTTCAACGATACAAATAACATCTCCTTCTTTTACAGTATCACCAACATTTACAAATGGTCCTTTTTCAGGATTTGGCGAGCGATAAAATGTTCCAATCATTGGAGATTTTATTGTAACCGCACTAGCGCTTTCGGCTGGTGCTGCGGGAGCTGCCGCTGCAGGAGCTGGAGCCGCTTGAGCTGCTGGCGCAGGCGCTGCAACCATTTGAGGTGCTGCACTTGTATGTACTAATTGAGCTGGGGAGTTATTCATTCCTTGCTTAATCGTTATTTTAAAAGCACCTTTCTCTAGTTTCAGTTCGTTTACTCCAGAAGAGTTAACTGCATTCAACAAGTTTGTAATTTCATCAATATTAAAGCTTTCAGGTAGTGTAGATTTTTTTGCCGATACTTTCTTAGAAGCTGCTTTTTTTACTGGCGCTTTTTTCGTCACTTTTTTCGGAGCTGGTTTTTTCGCTACGCTCTTTTTGGGAGCTGCTTTTTTCTTTACTGCTTTCTTTGCCATGATATAAATTTCTTTTTCTTATTATAGGATTAAATATGATTTAAGTATTTAATGATTATTCTTTTACTCTTTCTACGTAATCACCAGATTTTGTATTCACTCTAATTTTTTCACCTTCGTTAATAAATAATGGAACCATAACGGTTGCTCCACCTTCAACAGTGGCTGGTTTTAATGTTTTGGTAGCTGTATCGCCTTTCATTCCTGGCTCGCTATAAGTAACCTCTACAACAATTTTATCTGGCAATTCTACACCAATTGGCTTATCCGTATCACCATTAATAATCATAAATGCTTCTTGACCATCTTTTAAAAATTGAGGAGCATTAATCATTTCTTCCTGAACAACTATTTGCTCATAAGTCTCAGTATCCATAAAAGTGAACCCTGTATCATCCTTAAATAAGTATTGATAGTTTCTTTTTTCAACACGAACCGTATGTATAGAATCACCACTATTCCAAGTGTGCTCAATTGTTCTTGAGTTATCAACTCCCTTTAGCTTAGCCCATACTTTGGCTGCTGCTCTGGCGGTTTTGTTCTGACCAAATTCAACAACTGAATATAAGTTGCCGTCAAGGTTAATAATTACTCCAGTTTTGATATCACCAGTATTTGCCATTTTGTTTTTTTTAAATGTAAATGAATGGCAAATATAATAATGTGCGTAGGTAAAAGAAATATTAAAGTGGATTAATAATAAGAATCTAAAATCAATATTAACTAGTAATGTAATTGTTACATATTAAATAAATAACTATTTATTTTTAACCACTACTTTGCTACTTTCGAGCTCAGGAATATGAAACAAGCACTCGATTCAATAGATTTTAAGGAAGGCAGCCTATTATTGTTGAACAAACCCTTTGGAAATACATCCTTTGGGCTTGTATTTCAGATAAAAAGATGGTCCAAAGCCAAGGTAGGACATGCAGGCACCCTTGATCCATTAGCAAGTGGGCTTATGATATGTTGTACCGGGAAGTGGACTAAAAAATTACAAGGACTTACTGGCCTTGACAAAACATATATTGGCACCATCATGCTAGGTGCAACTACACCAACTTTTGATCGGGAATCTTTGCCTGAAAATCAAAAACCAACTGAGCATATTACTGCTGCTCAGGTTGAAAAGATAAAAGAACAGTTTGAAGGCGAGATACAACAATTGCCCCCAAATCACTCAGCAGTTAAGCAAGATGGCAAGAGACTATATGAGTTGGCAAGAGAAGGCAAAGAAATAAGAAGAGCACCACGTGTTCAAACAGTCTATGCATTTGAAGTTAACTGTGATAAGCTGCCTGAAGTGTCCTTTACAATTAAATGTAGCAGTGGAACTTATATTCGGTCAATAGCCAATGACCTAGGTGAGGCTTTGGGTTGCGGTGGCTATCTAACTTCATTAGTAAGAACAGAAATAGGCGACTTTACATTAGAAGACGCCTATACACTGCCTGAAATGCGAGAACATTTCGGAACCTTTGCTACGCTCAAAAAAATTGAGCCAAAGTGCTAAAAATTATCTCCCAAAAGCATAACGCAATCCCAAAATTCCACTATTATTTAAACTTGCATTTGTTCCTAAGATCTCTGAAGTTTGAACAGACAATCCCGGACGCCACTCTGCAAATACATTTAATGGGCGTAACCATTTACTACGTTTTGAAATTCTATAATTGATACCTACTGGGATATAAATATTCATAGCAGTAGCCGTTTCTAACTGTTTTGTTTGAACATTGTAATCATTGTCATAATTCCTGCCAAAGTTAGAGTTATACTGTACTATTGGTGTATTAGTGTAACTATAAGAACCATAACTTAAGCGCAATGCATTGTCTAAAGTAAAGCCTACAGAAGCACCAATACCTGTATAGAATGAAAACTTACGCTGCGCATTATAACGCATCAGATAGTTTAAATGTATGGTAAACATATCGGCTACATTTTCAAAATAAGCGAACTGACCCGATACTGAATCAATATAATACTCACTACCATTTTGTTGGGATATTAATGTATCCACTCTATAAGTCTCATTATTATTATATGAACTAATGTAACCTGTGCTATAATCTCCATAGGAGAAACCAAGGCGTAATTGCTTTGTCCAAGGTGATCTTTTTCTTTTTTTACGAATATCCCAAGTAGCCATAAGCCCAATCTCACTTTGATAGTTATAGCTTTTTCGGGATCCATTCCAAATAACATTGGTCAAGCTACTCGGAATATTAAATTGAGACAAAGCTCTGCGTTGATCATTATCAGATATCGTTGTTCCACTAGAGCCACTACCTCCAGCATAAATTGATAAATCTGAGAGTTTTAATTTCTGGGCCGAAGCCGTGATTGCCAATAATACAAAGGCAAGCATAAGGGTCATTTTTTTCATATCTGTATTAAACGAATAAAGATATTTTTTTATTGCAGCAACAGAGAAAATACATGATTTAAAAGCTGTTAATCTTCTTACAAAGAAATGTTAACCACCAATCGAAATCATAGAACGATTAGTCAAACCTTCGCTATCACTTGCCTTAAAATCTTGGAACAACTGACCGCCCAACTCTTTCTCTTTTTCTTCAATAGATTGTCTAATAATGGTTTCTATTTTCTTGCCTTGTCGCAATGGTGTTAGTATGTCAAACTCTCCTTGAGAAAACAGACAATTCTTTATTTTTCCATCGGCTGTTAAGCGTATTCTGTTGCAACTATCGCAAAAAGGATTAGTCATGGTACTAATTACAGCAAAGGTTCCTGCATGACCAATCACCTTAAATTTTTTGGTCGTAGCATGGGGTGCATCTTGTAATTTTATAATATCAAAATGATTAGACGCTTCAGCAATTATTTGTTCATAACTAACCAGTCGTTGGTCGTTCCACTGGTTTTTATCAAAGGGCATAAACTCAATAAAACGAACATGCAATGGCAAGTTTTTTGTTAGGGAAATAAAGTCTGACACCTCATTATCATTCACACCTTTAATTAATACCAGATTAATTTTTACATGAAAATCATTGGCCAACAACAACTCAATATTATCCCAAACTTCTTTAAATTGATCGCGCTTACATAACAAATAAAACTTATCGGCATCCAAGGTATCCAAGCTTACGTTCAATGACTTTATCGATGAGCTTTTAATAATATCTAAATGCTTCTTAACCAAAACTGCATTCGTTGTCATAGTCAGCTCAACAGGCATTTGACTAAGCATTTCTATAATCTGTGGCGCTTCTTTTCTTACTAAAGGCTCGCCTCCTGTCAGTCTTATTTTATTTACACCTAGATCAATAAATTGTTTTGCAATTTGTTCTATCTCGCCGACTTGCATTAAGTGTTTGTTGGCCGTTGCAGTCACTTCTTCTTCGGGCATACAATAGAAACAACGGAAGTTACAAGCATCTGTCAATGACAATCGCAAGTAATTGTGGACCCGTCCATATTTATCAAATAAACCCTTCATTACAGCTCAAATTTAAAGATAGCGCCATCATTTCCCACTGCAAAAAAAGTATCATCATTACTAAAATGAATAGCTTCTAAGTCTTCATCAATCTCAGTTTTTATTACAGTCCAACTATCGCCTTTATCATTAGAGTAAAGTACCCAGCCTTTTTCTCCCACAATAACCAATTCGCCGCGACTATTTTTTTCAATACCTTTTAATCTTATTTTTTTTCGTAATGGATTATTGCCATTTCTAATCAAGTTCCACGAGCTTCCCCCATCCCTTGTTTTACAAATACTTCCTTCCCAGCCAATTACAATGCCTTCCAATTCGTTATACCAACACATACCATTAAAAAAATCATGTTTAGGCGATAGGAAGTTCCAAGAGGCTCCGCCGTCAGTCGTTTTATACACCGCGCCATATCCCGTAATATAACCAACACTTGGCGTAAGAAAATCGACATCCGTCATCGCAAATGAATGTGTTGTAAAAGAACTAAAGCCGCCCGTCCAAGGTGTAGATAAAGTACTTACAAAACCTTCGCTCAAACCATTGCGACCACAAAAAACAACTTCATTATCCGTTCTAAAATCAATATCGTGCCATTCCTTCCAGGCCGGTTCCTGCCGCTGCTGCCAAGTAGCTCCGCTATCCTCGCTGTAAAATAAAACGCCGCCCAAACCTATGGAAAAAACATCTCCTTGCGCATTGCCACAAATTCCATATAAGCGTTTTCTTTCGCCCCCTAATGGCAAGCTTACTTCGCTCCAAGTATCACCGCCATCCAATGTTTTAATAATTGCTGATTGCTCAAACCGCTTGCCGCCACAAGCAAAACCAATGCGATTATTGAGAAAAGTAATATCACTCAACCCTTCGCCATTGTATTGATGCACTTTACTCCATTGCACGCCTAACTGATTTTTCTTACAAGAAAAAAAAGTGGTAACTGCCAAAAAGCAGCAACAGAAACTTAGATATTTAATGAAACAATTTTTCAATCTCGTTCGAAGATAAGACTATCATCGTTTTCTCATTATTAGGTGAGTGCGTGGGCATAGCACAGGAGAATAATTTTTGGATCAATTCGTCCATTTCGCTTTGAGCCAAGACCTTTCCTACGCGTATGCATTTTTGCTTAGCCAAGGTTTTATAGAGCCTTTCGCGCTTATCTAATTTCATATTAGGCGATGAAAATTTGTAGCTTTCAACAATTCGCTCTAGAGAGTTTATTTCTTGCCCGGGTTTTACATCGGCTGGTACGCCTTGTATTATAAAGGTATTGCCACCAAAAGCCTCAATTTCAAAACCTACATTTAAGAACTCTTCCAATAACTCATTGACCACAATAGCGTCCGTAGTATTAAGCTCCCATGTCTGTGGCGTAAGGCATTTTTGTATAGTAATGGGCTCATCGCTCGTTTTAGAAAACAGCTCAAATAAGATACGCTCATGTGCATTTTGCTGATGTACAAGATATAATTTATTGCTTTGATAGAAACCAATATAGGTTTGATTTACTTGGAAATAATAAGGCGTTCTCTCTTCGTGAACAATCTCCGTTTCTAAGCTCTCTTGTATTTTATATAGCTCTTTCCATTCCTTATTCGATGTCTCTTGCTTATCCAAAAAGTGCGCCTTGCCTTTTTCAGAAAAAGAGCGAAACAAAAATTCCTTCTGCGTATTATCTCTTTTCTCTTCGGTAAAAGCAGAGTTCATCGCCGGTAAATTCTCAATAGAACTATCGAGGTTAAAATCAATAGACGGTATCACACTATATTTACCTAAAGCTTGTTTCAAGGCACTATTGACAAAGGCATAGATTATTTTATCCTCGTCAAATTTTATCTCTTGCTTGGTCGGGTGCACATTAATATCAATACGCTCAGGATCTAACTCTATAAATAATACGAAAAACGGAAAGGTATCCTTGGGCAATAAATCACGAAACGCTTGATTAACCGCATGGTTCAAATAAGGGCTGCGTATATATCTATTGTTTACAAAAAAGAATTGCTGACCTCGTGTCTTAGAGGCAGCATCGGGCGTGCCTATAAAACCACTAATTTTTAAAAAAGGCGTTTCTTCATTTACAGGCACCAATTTACTATTAAGCGACTGACCCAATATGGCTACAATGCGCTGCTTAAGATTGGCTTGTGGTAATTTAAATAATGGCTTATCATTATTAGTGAGCTCAAATGTTATAGTAGGAAAGGATAAAGCTACTCTTGTAAATTCATCTACCACATGGCGCATTTCGGTTGTATTGCTCTTTAAGAAATTGCGACGTGCCGGTACATTATAAAACAAATTTTTAATAGCCAAAGAAGTTCCCTTTGGTGTTTGGCATATCTCTTGAGATACGACTTGTCCATTTTCAATAATAATACTTGTACCCGTTTCACTTCCCTCTTGTTTCGTTTTTAATTCCACACGAGCTACGGCCGCAATAGATGCCAAGGCCTCACCACGAAAACCCATCGTACGCACGGTAAACAAATCATCTATCGTTTTAATCTTCGAAGTGGCGTGGCGTTCGAAACACATGCGCGCATCGGTTTCGCTCATGCCTTTGCCATTATCGATCACTTGAAGCAATTCCTTACCTGCATCTTTTATTATTAAATGAATGTTGGTAGCTCCTGCATCAATGGCATTTTCCATCATTTCCTTTACAGCACTTGCAGGTCGCTGTATTACTTCGCCTGCCGCTATTTGGTTAGCTAATGTATCGGGTAATAATGATATGATATCGCTCATGAAAGAGCGCAAAGGTAAATGTGTTTAGCCGCGAACTTGGCCTTTTCTAAGTGTACTTATCGACCGCTTTCCACAGCTATCCACAATATGAGCCTTAAGCAAATGGAGAACATATAAATTATAGATATTCCAATGCCTTTCTAATGACTACTAATCACTCCATACTATATTTGCCAAATGGCAAAAATAGATTTTTACCCTTTAGTTGTTAGTGATGTACGCAAGGAAACAACCGATACCGTTTCAGTAGCTTTTGAATTAAATGATGCTTTACAAAATGAATTTTCTTTTGAAGCGGGACAGTACATCACCTTTAAGCATATACACGAAGGTGAAGAAATCCGACGTTCCTATTCAATATGTGTTGCACCCGCTGAGAACGAATTGCGTGTAGCGATTAAAAAAGTAGAAGGTGGAATATTTTCAACATATGCCAATGAGGTATTGAAAGCAGGAGATACTATTGAGTGCATGCCTCCTATGGGCAATTTTACAACAGAAATAAAAGCTGAGAACGACAAAAACTATATCGCTTTTGCAGCAGGCAGCGGTATTACACCGGTTATGAGTATTATGAAAACGGTTTTGGACGAAGAGCCAGCAAGTCGTTTTACATTAGTCTATGGCAACAAAGAGTTCCGATCTATCATATTTCGCGAGGAAATAGAAGCGCTAAAAAACAAGCACATGGATCGCCTGCAAGTTATACACGTATTGAGCCGCGAACGCTTAGAAATCGAATTGAATAACGGACGCATTGACAAAGACAAGTGCGAAGGCCTATGCAGCAGCTTAATTGATGTAAAAACATTGGACAAAGCATTCCTATGCGGGCCAGAAGAAATGATACTTTCTGTTAAAGACTTTTTGATTGAAAAAGGCATGGATAAAAGCGCAGTAAAGTTTGAGCTATTCAATACAGGCATCAAAAAAGATATAAAGAAAGTAGTCGCTGTAGAAAACTTAGACAATAAGGAGCTGAGCGAAATAACAATTAAAGTAGACGACCGAACCTTTGATATAAAATTAGCTCGAGAAGGGGCAACCATATTAGATGCTGCTCTAATGAAAGGCGCTGACTTACCTTATGCTTGCAAAGGCGGCGTATGCTGTACCTGTAAAGCCAAAGTAATAGAAGGCGAAGTTATGATGGATGTAAATTATGCCTTAGAAGAAGATGAAGTAGCCGATGGTTATATCTTAAGTTGTCAAGCGCACCCCGTTTCTAAGAAAGTTGTAGTTGATTTTGATGTGAGTTAATTAAACTCCTCAACAGCTTCACTGTAAGTATATAACTTCTTTGGTTCATTAGAAAAGCAATCGAATATCTCACCCGTTTTGGAAGGCAACTGATAGTACAACATATCAGATAGTTCAAATTTTTCTAAAATCGTTTTTCCAATTTGAAACTTAGGACAAGTAGTCTCTGCTATATCATAGGTTATTCCATTTAACTCTGCTTGATAATTATTCATGGAATTAAAATCTCCTTGGATGCCAACATTGACATGGTTCTTATAGTATATCAAACAATATGAAATATCATATTGCTCTAACAAGGATGCCAATAAAATAGTCTTGGCAGAACAATCCCCAAGACCCGAGAGAAGAACCTCATGAGGACGCTTCATTATTTCGGCTTTATACCATAAATCTTCATAGCTGTAGTCAATTTCATCCACAACAAAATCAACAAATCGCTGACTAATTTTTTCTTTTGTTGTAGCGCCTCCTTTAATTCGTTTAGCAAATTTATAAAACAAACTACCCTCATTTTTTTTCATGACAAGTACACCTAAGTTATGCGCAAGCTGGCTATTAATGGCCATATAAGCCTTATCTTGATAATACAATTGAGAATCTAACAATCCCTTGAGCTGCACAAAATTTAAAGAATCTTTTATTGATTTCAATTGATAATTAAATGTAATAGTAGAGTCTACCTTCAAGTTCGCAAGCGGTGTGCGCACTGCATATATCCCATCAACATTCCCTTCTAAACCACCAAAATTACAATAGCCCGTTTCACATGGAGCAAACTCTACGAGTTGCGTATCCTTCGCAATTTTCATTATCGCTTTTTTACGATCAAAGGTTCTATCAAAAACAAAGTACAACAAGTTTTCTTCTACATCAACCGCTCTAAAATCTATGGGTGCATCATATAATATTCTAGAAAAAGTATCACTATAAAGCGATTTATTATACAAATAGAAATAAGCGGTTTCGGTAGCATCATCTAATGAAAGCGTTTCGGTAGTGCAAGAGCTAACCAAAATAATAAGACTTAGAATATACCATCGTTTCATATTGCTTGTATTATTTCAAAAATAGCTTTTTTTAATTAGCCTTTCCCTAACTATTGTTTCCAATAATTCAAGCATCTTTGCGTTTGTGATAAAACACATTGCTTTATTATTTGTGTATTCAGTCTTTCTAATGAGCTGTGCTAATATTGTGGCACCAACCGGTGGCCCAAGAGATAAAGACGCGCCCAAGATTTTAAGCAACCCAATAGACAGTAACCTTAATTTCAAAGGAGGCAACATTGAGATTGAATTTGATGAGTATCTTAAACTACAAGATATTCAAAAGCAATTACAAGTAACACCTCTTTTAAAAAACAATCCTAAGGTGAGCGTGAAGAAAAAAAGCCTCATTATTGAATTGCCCGATTCAAGCTTAAGTGATAATACAACCTATAATATAAACTTCGGAAATAGTATTAGAGACTTGCGCGAGAACAATACTTATGACAATCTAAATATCATTTTCTCTACGGGTGCATACTTTGACTCGCTTAGTTTTAGTGGAGCAATCTTTGATGCGCAAACGGGTGCCAAAGACACCGGCATCAGTGTATACCTATATAAGGCTTCAGTGCCGGATAGTAATTTATTGAAAGAAAAACCGATGTATGCTACTAAGGCTACAAATGGTGTATACATATTTAATTCGCTGCCTAATAAAGACTTTAAACTAGTGGCATTAAAAGATAAAAATAGCAACTACACCTTTGACGCCTTCGGTGAGAAAGTGGCATTTTATGAAAAAGTTATTTCTCCAACAAAAGACAAAAACATAATACTCTATTCATTTATTGAAGAAAATAAAAAAGATACTGCCAAAACAAAAACAGCACTAGCAAAATCAAAAGGTTCAAAAGGAAAAGGAAATGAAAAAAAATCAGATAGTATTCTATACTTAGTAACACCGCGCGTAAATATTAATGCCCCCTTTGATGTTAATGACACCTTGACAATACAATTTACAGATAGCCTAAAAAAAATTGATAAAAACAAGATTAGATTATACGAGAGTGATGCTTGGGATTTAAGTGCAACCATAAATTTTAATGAAGAAAAAAACAGCATTGAAATACTGCCCGAATGGAAACTAGGCGCAGACTATCAACTTGTGTTACTTGATGGGTTTGCCGCAGATAGCAACCGCCAAGCCCTAGGCGATACGATAAGGTTTAAAACAAAACGTGCTAAAGACTACGGCAACGCCATTATTGTAATAGAAAAAAAATTGTTGAAAGAACACAACATACTAAGCTTGTTTAGAGGCAATACATTAATAAAGCAAAAGTCTATAGCTGATACAACAGTCAATTTTAATCAGCTAAGCCCAGGAAAATACAGCTTACAATTATTGTATGACAACAACAATAATGGACAATGGGACAGTGGCAATTTCAAAGAAAGAAAGCAAGCCGAAAAGAGTATTCAACTACCAACACCAATTGAAATAAAGCCCAACTGGGACAATCAAGTTATTTGGAAAGAAGGTGACAAAAAAGGTAAAATCGGCGGTAAAAAATAGCGCTATTTTCCATGTCTAAATCCTTGTGCTACTTTAAATATATGCAGCACATAAGGGAATAAAGCATCCATTGTTTCGGCAGCACCCTTGGTTGAACCAGGCAGCGTAATCACCAACATATTTCCAATCATACCAGCCACTCCACGAGATAACATGGCATAGTGCGTTCTGTCTTGACCGTAGTTACGCGCGGCTTCCATAATACCTGGAATTTCTCTATCGAATAAAGGCTTTATCGTTTCCGGTGTAATATCTCTTGGAGACAATCCAGTTCCTCCTGTAAACAACAACAAATCAATATCGTTCTTCAAGGCCGTTTTAACCTCCATTTTAATTGCTAATGGCTCATCAGCAATTGTGGCAATCGTTGGATTATGAATATGAAACTTTTTCAACTTATCAATAATTCCTGCACCTGCTTTATCTTCTTTTTTACCTGCGGCAATCGTATCACTGCACACGACAACGGCCACTTTTAAATCTTCAGCTAGCTGATCGTTAAATGAAGTCTTTCCGCCCTTTTTCTCCAACAATTTAATATCTCCAATGACTAATTCTTTGTCTATTGGTTTGAGCATATCATAGATTGTCAAAGCCGCAATCATGGCTCCATGCATAGCCTCTACTTCAACACCTGTTTTATAAATTGTTTCTACTAATACGTGAATGATTATTTGCTCATCCTTTAGTTCATAGTCTACCCTAGCATGCTCTACCGGCAGTGGATGACAATCAGGAATAGCACTACTCGTATTTTTTATAGCTAGTAACGCAGCCGCTCTAGCAAAGTCTAAGACATTGCCTTTAGGTACATTATTATTTATAATAGAATCAATCGTTGTGCTTTTACTTGCATGTACAACGGCTTGTGCTATAGCGGTTCTTTTAGTGTTGGATTTGTGGGTTATATCAACCATTAATTCTTATCAATTATACTTCCGGTGCCATTAATTACTGGCGAAATATTAGGATTGCCTTTATAACAAATATTACCACTTGCATCAATAAATGCATTTAAATCTGAAGTCACAAATAAGTTGATATTACTTTGATTTTTGTTGCGCGCATAACCATCAAAAGTTTCTAGTTCAAAAGCATCAATATTTCCTTTTCCGTTTAAAAGATAATCTACATAAGTCGCATCTCCTTTAGCAATAATGTGACCATTGGCATTGAGTTTTAATTCTACGTAATAACCATCTAGATCATTTAATGTAATATTTCCTGTACCATTATTTTCTATATATAAATTACTATCAGCGTTTAAGGCACCTACAATTATTTGGGCGGCTCCATTATTCTGTATGCGTTCAATATTTGTTACAACAAGCTCCACGTCAAATTGTCCAACAACATCGGTACAATATTCACCTTCTTTTAAACCTACGGTCCACACGCCATTTTCTACAGCTGAGCGCACATTATCTAACAAATTTTCTGGACCCGTAATTCTAATCTCTTGAGTAGGCCCTTGAGATATTTTTAAATTAAATGCATCTGTATTATGTATCACAGTCGAAATTGGATTAACAGTAAGCACCCGATCTTTTAAATTGGAGCTCCCCTCAATACACTCATCTTTCTTACAAGCATTTAATCCTACGACTAAAAATAAAATAAATAATAATTTATAACGAACTAACATCTTGGTAAAGGTAGAACTTCAATTGGACTTCTATCTTGCCTTTATTATTACAAGGAGAATGGAAAGAAATGCAGTTTAAGACTATTTAAGCTTGATTATCAATTTATCAAGTACCAATACAAGCTTGTCCATAAGTTCTTTTTCAAAACCTATTCTATTATCATTATAATTATTAAACCCTACTTGAGAATTATAAATTTTTTCTATATGGTAAGAATCAGGAAAATTAAGAATATCTTGAGGTGAAACTTCTAATGAATTTGCAATTTTTTCTAAATTCTTAAATGAAACATCAGACGTTCCTCTTTCTATATTTCCAAACGCCGTTGTACTTAAGCCAACCTTCTGAGCGATATAATCTTGCTTCAAATTTTTAAGTTCTCTTATCTTTTTTATTTTTTGACCTATATCCATAATTTATTATTAGTATAACTTGAAATATTATCACACCTCATTAAACCTTCACTTCAAAGATATTTTAATCTTTGCTCAAAGTAAAGTTAAAATGAAAAGAATATTCGCTATAATCACGCTACTAACGATTACCCTAATTGCTTGTAAAAAGGATCCACTTGGTATCAATGCAAATAGTACTAAAAAGAAATCAATGCACGATAATACTGCAATGACTCCGATAATGTCAACCTTTGATTATCCAGATGTTGACCATGACATCCTCAAGTTTAGAGATTTTGAACATTATAACACTTTTTATGAGCAACTTGAAGAACTTGAAAAACAAGAGAGTGAAGATGGAGTGGAAAACGATTTATCATTCGATGATAAATTAAATGCTATCGAGAATTATATTGGCTTTACGTCGATTCGAAAAGCATTCTATTTAGAGTTTGAAGCACAGAATGAAATTGGTTGGAATACAATGGATGAAGTACCAACCCTTGATATGCCTTTAGATGATATAGCTTTAACACTTCTTAATACGGATAAAAATTTAATAGTTGGTGATACACTTTACAACTATTTCAATGACTCAGTTCTTGTAAAGGCCTTTGGATCATATCTAGGGAATATATCCACTATTAATAATGCACATGGCATCTTAGATAGAGTAATAGAAGCAGATCAAGACAATTTTATTATTCATCAAAAACTGGTGGGCTGTAATATTTTTTCAAACACAAAATCTAGTTTTAAAACTGCGGCAGATACTACTTGGAATGCAAACACTAAAATTGAAAAATCTAACCAATACACGACAGATCATCCATATTCTTGTGGAGACCCCTATTTGTCGTTTCGCATCCAGCTTAGTGGCTTTATTTGCGAAACATTAGGAGTTAATTACGGTTTTAGTTACGGGAATTATGAACATTATATAGACTGGGGAGATGGGACTAACAACACTGTTTCACCAACCAATGCAAGTAATACACCAACACATCATACTTTTCCTGCTTCAGGAACTTACAATGTAGTACTTAAAGTTAGACCATTAGGTTATGGTTATTACCCTTATGAAAAAACATTTATAATTGATATATTACCGTATTCATGTTCAAATACAATTCAAGGGAGCAATTTTAAAGATGGCTGGGAAGTTTCATCTGATGGTCAACGTTGCATTTATGGCAAAATTAAGAGTACCATACCATGGCTTCCTAATGGAAATTGGCGTAAAGTGAAAGCAAAATCAAAAGCATTTAAGAGAAAAAATAATAAATGGAAGTATAGAAAAGTAAATAATTTAAGTGCTAGTTTTGATACTGATGTCTTACAAGCTTGGAACTGCGTTTATTTATATGATTGTATTGGAAATAAATTGAAACAGAATAGAAAATATTTAACCGTCTCAGGTTATATGAATTCTCTGCCTCCTAACTTCCCGCCGCCGCCAATGGGCACGGGCGACTTGGGTTTCTCAGTCATAAAATCTAAACACGAAGTTTATGAAAGTAGCACTCAAAATGTAACACTCAATCTAGAATTAAGAGCTTGTCAATAACTATATGATCAAATTACAAAAATCAATATTATTTATTCTTTTAACCATTTCGGTTAATACAAGTTACGCTCAAAAAACTACCTTACTAGTAGGTGCAAAAGGCCAGTATAATATACGATCGCAAAAAGAAGTCTTTTCTGAGAATAATAACTTTAGAGATTTAAAACCTTTGAATTCTATTGGCACATCGGTTATGGCAGAAATAATTTATAGACCTACCAATAAGTTTTTCATAGGAAGTGGAGTAGGATTAGGTTTAAATACCTTTAGGTATGATATTTCTGCTGATTTCAGCAAGTATGGTTATAACAACAATAATAATATTCTTTTGCCAAAAATGAGACAAGAATACTTCACGCCTTACATGATTTTTAATGCAGGCTATTCCATTAATATGCAAAAATATCAGTTAGATATTGGAGCAGGTTTAATCAGTGAACCTGGAATTGAAAGAGGTAATAGAACATCAATTGGCTCCATATTTGATAATGCCGATGGTATTAGTAGAGATTATATAAGAATGGAAGTTAATTTAGGTAAATATGGTGAATTTTATCAAAACCTTTTTGCAAGAATGACTATAAACAAATCAAAGTGGAAATTACTCCAAAATATGTTTTTCGGCTTTGGGTATCAAACCCAGTTTTTCGGCAGGAGACAATCTCTAAATGGCGTTGATGCCTATTTTATTACTAAAAATGGTGCTGAATTGCTTAACAGGCACAGAGACTTTCACAATTCTTTCTATTTAACTATACAACGATCAATCTAACTATTCACTTTCCACTCAACACCACTACTCAAAACTTCCTGCCCCCAAATAGGCAATTCATTTTTAATACGCTCTACCAATTCATTACAAGCAACTTGGCTAGCTGCACGATGCGGCGAGGATACAAATACGAACAAACAAATCTCACCCACAGCCACCTTACCCAAACTATGATATACATGCATGCAAGTGATATCATGTTGCTCAAATATTTCCTCACGAATTACAGCCATTTGCGTATTAGCCATTTCTTCATAGGCCGTATAATCAATGGATTGAACGGCGTCATGTCCCTTCGCATCAGCACGTACTTGACCTAGAAATATTTGATGCGCACCAATGCTTGTCTTGCTCTGATGCTTGGCAATACTATCGCCAATAAAAGTAGCCGGAATAGCTCCTTGTTTAAAAATAGATTTACTCATGTATAGGCTTTAAAGATATTTTTAAAACGATAAAATCCGACATTTATTTTAAATTGATTAATTTTAATGTGTCATGAATATTCAAACGCTCAAGTTAGAACTTATAGAATGGATCTCTCAATTAGATAATCTTAATACGGTTATACAATTAAAAAAATACCAGCATGAAAGCTCAGAAGCAGAAACTGATATTAACCCAGCACTGCAAAGAGCATTAGCAGAAGGTCTAAAAGATATAGAGGAAGGACGCATTGTTCCTCATGAGGAAGTTATGAAGAAGTATGCAAAGTGGCTATAATTTATTTTGGTCTAAACGGGCTGATGACGACTTAGACGATATTATTAAATATCTAGAAACTCATTTTAGCGACTTAGAAATAAGTAATTTCTTTAAAATTTTAGAGGATCAACTTATACGCGTAAAAGAAAATCCTGATAGTTTTGTCAAACACAGCAAGAATATTAGAAAGATATTAATTACAAAACAGACTACACTTTATTTTATCGTAAAGAAAAAACAAATTACAATCATTCGATTATTTGACCAACGGCAAGACCCAAACAAACTAGGTTTTTAAACCACATCACTTTTATTTTGCGGAGTAACATAATGCTCATTTGTACTCATAGTCGTTTTATACATCTGCTGGTTCAATGCATTATAATGTATTAGCTCTCGGCTAAGTTCTGTCACGCCACATAAATACTTAACTAACTCCAGCGCTTGCATGCTGCCTATTATGCTTGGCAAGAAACCGAGTATGCCATTTTCACTGCAGCTCGGCACATCACTTTGTTTTGGCGCCTTTGAAAAAAGAGATTGATAACAGATATTATTCTTTGCATAATCAAACAATGCCACTTGCCCTTCAAATGCATAAACCGATCCATAAACATATACCTTGCTTTCCAATACACAATACTTATCTAATAAATAGCGCGTGGCAAACTGATCTGTTCCATCTAAAATAAAATCATAGTCCGCTGCAATATCAAAAACATTGTCAGCCGTAATGTGTTCATTAAAAATATGAATGTCAATACTTGGGTTTAGCCCTTGTAACTTTTGTTGTGCAACTTCCACTTTTGATTTTCCAACATCCTCCGTCGCGTACAATACTTGTCGGTGTAAGTTGTGCAACTCTACTTTATCACCATCAACCAATCCAATATTGCCAACACCTGCACCCGCTAAATATTGTGCCGCAGGGCAGCCTAGTCCTCCTACACCCACAATTAATATTTTGGCATTGCTAAGCTTTTGTTGCGCTTCCAATCCAAACTCTTTGAGCTGTATTTGTCGTTGATATCTGTTGAAAAAATGAACGTCCATGCGGTTATAAGCAAACTTAAATTATTTGTACTAAGCACAACTATTTAATGCTTCTACTTTTTTCTTGATAAAAAAGTAGCAAAAAATCAAGCCTTCAGAAATAATAACTAAAAAAATATTTTTGAAGCTAAACCAATCCAAACTCGCTGCAACAATATTAATAAAATTGAACCTTATACAAGCTCAAACAGTGGATTGATTTTTAACGCTACAAATATATTTTTTCTTAACGCTATTCTTTCTAATGGCAACATAAATGACTTACTATAGATTACCCTCCACTAAAAGGCGGCATAAGTGCAACCTCATCTTCATTATTCAAGCTGGTCTCTTGTACAATTTTTTGATTCACTGAAAATATATAAGCCTTCTCTTTGAGCAAGGGATACTTCTCTTCAAGCATAATTTTTAAAGCATTCAAATCCTTACAATCTGATAACTCCTCTTGTGCTGTTTTAGTAATATCGACCAATTGTCCAAAGTATAAAATATTCATGATCTTAATTTATTTTCTGCTTTTATCAAGTCTTCAGGTGTATTTACATTTAAAAATAATTCTTGATCTTCGATTGCCAAGTTTTTATAAGCAAAGCTTTTAATCATTCGCTGTAATTTATTCTCACCTTGATCTAACAAGCCTTTCCATTTTGACAAAATTCTTTTAGAATACATCCCAGGAAAAGGATAAAGAAAATCACCACCATAACATACAATGTCAGCATTCATATTTATCCCCTTAGCAACCATGACATCATCCCGATAGCTATCGGGACCACACATCATCAAATCAACCAAAGGCATATCACAACTAAGTATAATGTTCTGTTCGTACTGAGCATGCGACAAAGCTGTTAAAATACCAACCGCTGGACCACCCTCTACATTTACATCTGGAATACAAGTGGCAAACTTCTCATGCGCTTTATTACTGCTAACAATAATTGGATTCTTGTTTATTTTATAGGCAACATCTAACACATATTCTATTAGGCATTTATGGCCAATTTTTAGTTGCGCCTTATCCACTCCCATGCGCTTACTTTTGCCACCGGCTAATATATAAACGCCAACTTCCATTAAATTAAATGTACATCAACTAAAGTGCCTTCATGTAATATTTGTGACTCCGCGGGTATCTCAATAAAACAATCTGCCACTGCTAAACCGTTTAGTTTATACGACTCTTGATGGTCTAATATTTCTACTTTATTATTTTTAAATTTTCCTTTTAAGAAAGTAGTCTTACCTGCTTTTTTATTAAAATCATTAGCCAATGGCATTTTAATTTCGGCATTATACGAAGCGCTGCTACCCATCATTTGCTCCAATCCTTTTTTTACCAAAAGATAAAAACAACTCATAACCGAACCAGGATTTCCTGGTAATCCAAAAACTAAAGTGTTACCCTTCTTTCCAAAATATAATGGCTTACCAGGTTTTTGCGCGAGCTTATGAAATATTTCTTGTACACCATTTTTCTCCAAAGCCTCCTTGACTAAATCGTACTTTCCAACCGAAATGCCGCCTGTAATTAATAATACCTGCGCCTTTAAACCATCACCAATTTTCTGATGAATATCTTGTTCTAAATCTGCCGCTTTCTTAATGCGTATATCATCCAATTGCATTTGCTTCAACAGATTTTTCAAGGCAAAAGAATTGCTTTCGTACACTTTACCATCGCGCAATGTTTCTGGCGGGCGCATTAATTCATTGCCTGTAACTACAATATCAATACTTGGTTTTTTGCACACCTTAATTCGCTCTATACCTAACCCTGCCAACATTGCACAAGCAGCTGGGGTAAGACGCCCACCTTTTTCTAGTACAACATCACCCGCTTTGCATTGGGATGCTTTTGCTCTAATATTGGCACCTTGCTTTAAACTATCCGTTGTAATCGTAATGTGCTTTTCGTTGGCTTCTACTTGCTCTTGCATTACAATCGTATCCACTCCAGGAGGAACCAAGCCACCAGTAAATATTCTAATACAATGTTCTGCATCGACCTCGCTGACTAGCGTTGTTCCTGCTGCAATTTCTCCTTCGTTATAGAGTGGTATTTTCTTTTCGTAATCCTCAAAGCGTAAAGCATAACCATCCATGGCACTCTGAGTAAAACTTGGCATATCAATAGGTGACTCAATAGCCTCTGCTGCAAAATGCCCTAGAGCATTATATAACGAAACTTCCTCTGTATCTGTTGTTGCAATATGTTGCTGTAATAAATTTCTGGCTTCGGCTACGCTTATCATTTTATGATTTCTAATTCTTTAAATATACGCTTTGCGATTTCTACGCGATCATTTATTGTTTTACCTAAATCTACATTTTTATCTTTTGTCTCATAGTTCATGGCAAAAAAGTAAGGACGGTAATTTGTTTCCATTGCATCCGTTTGTACTTTTTTCTGCACTTCTATTTTCTCCAAGAAACCAACTAAGTGTATTACGTATTTATCTCCTGCATCCGACGTGCCCGTTTTGTAATATAATTTATATTCATCATTTTCTTCCGCTAGCATTAACTTGCGTGTTAAGCGTTGCGCTCTATCAGAAAAAGGAAGTTTATAAAAATACATTCTCTTTAAAAAACCAACTTGTTCGTCAGAAGAAATAAGCAGGCTACCATCTAACCAAAATTGGTCTATAGAACCGCCCATATTCTTATTACCATAACGAACAGTATCTAAGAAGTGCTGCATCGTATCTTTTCCTATACGACGTGCCAATTCTTGATAATAAGGAACCGAACTATAGTTAAATGCCTGCTGCATGGTTAAGTCTTGGTTCCAATTTTCATTTTCTCTTTTTACTCCGTCCCAAGGAATTACGTAATCGATATCCGCTGCGAGATTTGTTTCTAAAGCAATTAAAGAGTTTAATATTTTAAATGTTGATGCTGGCGAAAGCGAATCACTCATTCTTGGAATATTATAAACGAATACTTGGTCGTGGGTATTATCATACACTTCCATACAGGCATTTTCTGCACCATATTCGTTAAAAATTGTACCCCAATTTTCTTTTTCATGAATATTATTTCTGTCGCAAGAAATAAGTAAAAGCAGCGGCAAAATGGACAGCAGCAAGAAATGATTTGTTCTCATGGCACAAAGGTACGAAGGCAGCAAAAGATAACTATTCAATATTACCTATTCTATAGAATAAATTGAAATACGTAAGCATATTCCACCAAAATTATATTTAGTAAAAAAAAGAAAAGTACCTTCTAAATCAGTTCGCGGCCATCCATGAGGCGAGCAAGCATCTGAGTTCTTGGAAATTTTTCTAAAGTTATTTTTAAGAATACCGTCATAGGTATAGAAAGTATCATACCCGGCACACCCCACAGAAAGCCCCAAAACATAAGCATAACCAGTACGGTAATAACATTAATTGAAAATGTCTTACCTAAAAAGATAGGTTCTAATATACCGCCCATAATGACTTGCACTGCCGTAATAACAATAATGAATAAAAGCAAGGTGGTATCATAATCCAACTCAATAAAAGCAAATAAAGCAAGGAGAATAACTGATATTACAGAACCTACCATTTGTACAAAATTGATTAGAAATGCAAATAGACCCCAGAAAATAGGGAAGCTCACATCAAAAGCCACACAAGCCAAACTAAAGCCAATACCGGTAAATAGGCTAATGATAAACTTTACTTTAAAGAACTTGACAATATCATTTTCAATTTGCATAAAGGTCTTTACCGAAGAGAATTTGACTTTAAAAATAGTATTCTTTAACACCCGCTCTACATTAACCGATTCAGCCAAGAAGAGCACGACAAAAAATGACATCATCAATATCATCATCAAAGTTCTGTTGGCAAAGCTCAAGACCTTGCCAGCATTATCCATCACATTCAATTGTCCCAAATAATGAGATATGACATCAGCTTCTTCATGACGCGGTAAGCCAAAATAATTTTCGGCTTTCAACAACAGATTCGTCACTTTTACCTCCGCATTTACTTTGAGCTCTGGACCAGCTGTACGTATTTCATTACTAGATATTGAAATGAGTGAGGCACTAAGCTTAAGCACTAGCCCAATTATAAGAATAACGATTACAATGCTTACAATTTTAGGCACTTTCTTAGTCGTTAACCAACGCATCAATGGCAGGAACATTAGCGCAATGAACATGGCAAAAATGAGCGGTATAAAAATGAACGACAGTATATGTAGTATATAAAATAGTACCGGTAGAACCAATAGGAGTAATAAAGTATTTGTGGTTTTAATATTGTTCATCCTCATTTATTGCAGCGCACAAATGTAGTCCAAGGCTTGATGAGAAATATTTAATTTCTGTTGAGTTTTTCATAAAAAAAATGATTTTGCAAGTTGCAAATAATGGCTTGCTCCGAACAATGAATTACTTTTGCCCCATGGCTGAAAATAGTACAACTAATGTATCGGAACTAGGTGAGTTCGGATTAATCAAGCACCTCACTAAGAATGTAGAATTACACAATGCATCGACCTTGCTCGGCATTGGCGATGATGCAGCTGTTTTAGACAATTTGGCTAAACAAACAGTTGTAAGTACCGACATGCTGGTTGAAGGTGTTCACTTTGACTTAATGTATCAGCCTTTAAAACATCTGGGCTACAAAGCAGTGGTTGTAAACCTTTCAGACATTTACGCAATGAATGCTGAACCTACTCAAATAACTTTTAGCCTAGCTATTTCAAGCCGCTTTACTATTGAAGCATTGGAGGAGTTGTACGAAGGAGTAATGCTAGCATGCGAGCGCTACAAAGTAGATTTAATTGGTGGAGATACAACCAGCTCACAGTCTGGATTGGTATTAAGTGTAACCGCTATAGGCGAGGTAAATGAAAGCGGCTACATAAGTCGTAAAGGGGCCAAAGAAAATGACTTAATATGCGTATCCGGCGATTTGGGTGCTGCATATATGGGGCTATTACTTATGCAAAGAGAAAAAAACGTATTCCTTGAAAACCCTGAGATACAACCAAACCTTGCCGGGCATGAATATATAATGGAACGTATATTAAAGCCTGAAGCGCGCCGTGATATTATCAATTGGTTGAATGAACATAAGATACACCCCACGAGTATGATTGACATTAGTGACGGATTAAGCTCTGAGCTATTTCATATTACTGATCAATCTGGTGTTGGTTGCCGAGTTTATGAGGAAAAACTGCCCGTAGAAAATGCAACAAAACTAATGGCACAAGAAATGAACTTAGCTAGCTCAACTGCTGCACTCAATGGTGGAGAGGATTATGAACTATTATTTACAATACCACAAGCCGATTTTGACAAAATAACGGCTTCAGACGAAATATCAGTGATTGGGCATATTACAAAAGCCGAAGATGGCTGTAAGATGGTCAGTACATCAGGCAGTGAATATGACCTAGAGGCACAAGGCTGGAACGCCCTAAAAAAATGACCCCATCATGCCTTTTAATTAGATAGGATTTATTATGTTTGTTAATAATTCTTTATCGCATGAAATCATGGAAAGCCGTATTTGTTAGTGTTATTGGGTTTATGCTTTTAGCGTTATCCACATCTCTTGTATCATGCAATGATCCTTGCTCGGATATTGTATGTAAGAACAATGGAATTTGTAGAGATGGCAGGTGCGTATGTGCCGATGGATTTGATGGTCCACTATGCCAATTCAAAGCTTACGAAAAATTTATTGGTACTTGGGATGGTACCTATCGCTGTAATGGCGGACTACCTTCAGCGCGCAGCTTTATTATCAACCCGGGTGTAGCACCTAACGAAGTTGATATTTATAACTTATTTGATCAAGGGATAAGCATTATTGGAACGGTTGAGGGCATAAACTTAACCATTGCTGAGCAGAGTATCAATGGAACGACTTATAGCGGTAATGGCTATGTAAATGGCGAGTTTGTCGTGCTCTACTTAACCGAAGATGAGGACGGTCCAAATAAATTCTCATGTGATTTCAACGGTGAACGTTTTCAAGATCAATAATAACTCAATACATGACTAAAAAATATATTCTTATTATACTATTATTTGTAGCAGGTGCAGGCTTATTAAGCCTTAGTAGCTGTCAATATAACGCTTGTAAGGCAAGAGACATTGTATGCGAGCACAACGGTCTTTGCATGGATGGAGAGTGTGTATGTATAGACTCTTGGGAAGGTGATAGTTGTACCACACCGGCCAACCAAAAATTTGAAAGCCATTATGCCGTTATTCGCACGGAGTTGATAGACAACACTATTATTTATGATAATGATGATACAATACGCGTAACAGCAGACCCACAAGTACGTAACTTAATAAAATTTGTATCAATTAGAGATACAGCTAGTTTTGATGGTTGGGAAGCCAAAGTAACGGGCAATATGGTTAATATAACCGAACAAACCGTTGGTAGTGCTGCATTTGTAGGTAATGGGAGTCTAAATAACGATGTCATTACAATTACCTTATTTAAGAACGACCCATTAAACAGTACACAGTCCAAAACTACTTATGTAGGTTATAAATATGAAACGCCTTAAAACTTTGGCAGTTTCTGAACTTCAATATACCTTTGCCATCCTTTAAAAATAATTCATTATGAAGCGTACATACCAACCGAGTAGAAGAAAGAGAAATACCACACATGGTTTTCGCAAGCGCATGAAGTCGCCAGGTGGCCGTACGGTACTTGCGAATCGCAGAAAAAAGGGACGTCATAAATTGACCGTTTCTGATAAAAAGACAGTTAAGTAAGCTATGCTATACTCTCTAAATAAAAGAGAGAAGCTAAGCAATAAGCAAGATATTCAAACGCTTTTCTCAAAAGGAAAAGCGTTTTTTGTTGCACCTATTCAGTTACTAGTTTTAGCTACGGACAAGAAAGAACTGAATAATATTAAAGTAGGATTTGCAGCCCCAAAAAAGAAATACCCTAAAGCTGTACAACGCAATAGAATAAAACGCTTGTGCAAGGAAGCTTATCGATTACAGAAAGATGAGCTGCAAGCCTTATTCAATCCCAAACAGTCGTGGCATATTATGGTTATATATAGCGGTAAAGAATTATTACCTTTAAACGAATTGCAAAAAGCACTTTATAAAGCTTTTAAAAAAGCGAGTCATGTCTAAGATTTTATTATTTCTAATTCAGATCTACCAATATTCCATATCTCCATTATTAGGACCAGGAAAATGCAGGTACACACCGAGCTGCAGCGAGTATACCGTACAAGCCATTAAGAAGCATGGCACAGCGCGAGGCACTTGGCTAGCCATTAAGAGAATCGCACGGTGCGCTCCTTGGGGCAGCCATGGCTACGATCCTGTACCATAGCTTTTTAACACAATGCTGTGAATGGCACTTTAGTCTATCTATAAATAATCATTTAAATTGCAGGTAAAGATTGTAGACGAATGAAGATGTCAAAAAACCTCCGCGCACTATTTATATTATTAGCCATAACACTTGTAACCTTTCAGCCATTAAAAGCGCAGCAAGCCAGTGATAATTATTTTGAGATTTCTAAAAACTTAGAAGTTTTTGCTAGCTTATTCAAAGAGCTTAACGAGTCATATGTTGACCCTATTGAACCAGGTAAAGCTATGAAGACTGGCATTGACGCCATGCTTGCAGAGCTCGATCCTTATACCAATTATATTACTGAAGATGATATACAAAACTACCGCTTCCAAACAACGGGAAGCTATGGCGGAATTGGCTCAACAGTTATACAAAAAGATGGCTTTGTAGCCATTGATGAACCCTATGAAAATAGCCCAACACAAAAAGCTGGCTTAAAAGCAGGAGACTTAATTATTGCCATAGACGGGAATAGCACAGCAGGAAAATCAGTGTCGGATGTTAGTGATTTCTTGAAAGGGTCACCAGGCACTAAAGTGAAACTTACCATCAAAGACGCATTTACAAAAGCAGAAAGTATTAAAACAATCACACGCGGACAAATTAAAGTAACCAGTGTACCCTTCGCAGGTTTTGTGGGCGAGAATAAGAATATTGCCTATGCGCGCTTAACACAGTTTACCCAAAAATGTAGTAACCTATTACTCAAAAATTTAGACAGCTTAAAGAAAGTAAAACCAAATATGAAAGGTATTGTTCTAGACCTAAGAGGAAACCCCGGTGGTCTGTTAGACGAGTCAGTAAATATTTGTAACCTCTTTGTAGGAAAAAATCAGTTAGTCGTTTCTACTAAAGGAAAAGCAAAGGATTGGGATAAAGATTTTAGAACATCTCGACCTGCTTGGGACGAAAATATTCCGGTAACAATATTGATAAATAACCGCAGTGCTTCGGCTTCTGAAATTGTATCAGGCACATTACAAGATTTGGATAGAGGTGTCGTTATTGGACAAAAAAGCTTTGGTAAAGGATTGGTACAAACGACTAAATCTTTGAGCTACAATTCCAAACTTAAAGTAACTACAGCCAAGTACTACACTCCAAGTGGTCGTTGCATACAAGCGATAGATTACAGCAATAGAAAAGAAGATGGAAGTCTTGGTAAAATAGCGGATAGCTTAAAGACAAAATTTAAAACTAAGAATGGTCGCACTGTATTTGACGGAGGTGGCGTAGAGCCTGATGTAAAAGTAGAAAGAGAAAAAGCGGGACCTATAATTCCCACCCTATTTAGAAAATATTACATCTTTGACTACGCTATTGAATATGTCAAAAAACATCCGAGCATAGCATCCGCTAGTCAGTTTGAATTAACTGATGCAGACTTTGAAGACTTTAGAACATGGCTCAAAGGCAAAGACTATTCGTACAAGACAAATGCCGAGAAAGCGTTAGAAAAATTTAAAAAAGCAGCTGAGAAAGAACAATACTTTGCGAGTGTAAAAAGTGATTATGAAGGCTTGAAAAATGCTTTATCTCATGATAAGGAACAAGATTTAGTCAAGAATAAAAAACAGATCAAAATGTCTTTACAAAACGAAATTGTATCTCGCTATTATTACCAACGAGGTAAGTTTGAGAATGGATTGATTGACGACAAAGAATTGGCCAAAGCAGTAGAAATACTGAATGACACGCAGGCTTACAATAAGTTATTATCTGGGAAGTAATTGCTGTAAACTTTGAAAACTTTACTTACAATTATTTTGGATTTAGATGGTGTATTAATCACAACTCCTAATTGGAAACCAGATGAAATAGATACAGATGGCTATTCCAAATTCAATGAAAACTGCATCACTCATCTAAACAAGTTATTGGATAGTTGGACCTGCGAAATATTCCTAAGTTCGTCTCGCAGAACATCTAAATCTATTCATGACTTTAATCAAATATTTGAACATAGGAAAATAACCAACCCGATTAAAGAGTTCATCCCCATTTACAAAAATTGTAAAAATAGGAAAGAAGAACTACTCCAATTTATTAAAGATAGAAACATAAGTAATTTTCTAATCCTTGATGATGACAAGTCATTAAACGACCTGCCTAGTAATCATAAAAACAGATTAGTGCTAACAGAATTACACAAAGGGTTTAACAACGATAAATTAATAGAAGCAATGAAAAAACTAGGAAGTAAATCCTAGTTATTAATCATCAAAGGCATAACGAGCATAAGTAAATCCTCATTCTCTTTTTCCTCAATAGGTTTAATAATTCCTGGGCGAGCCGGCTGACTTAACTCCATTAGAATTTCTTCATCCTCGATTAATGGTAGCATCTCAACTAAGAACTTCGCATTGAAAGCAATTTTCATATCATCACCTTCGTAGTTACAATTCATTTTTTCGTCACCCTCATAAGAGTAATCCAAGTCATTAGATTTTAACTCTAAGCTAGAACCTTTAATATTTAGCTCTACTTGATTAGTAGTCTTATTGGCAAATACACTTACACGACGCAAGCTGCTTAAAAATTCAGCTTTTGAAACCGTTAATTTAAATGGACTGTTAGCAGGAATTACTGCTTTATAATCTGGGAACTTAGCATCAATTAAGCGAGACATCATCAAAAGCTTTTCACCTTCAACCATGATTACACTTTCGTCGTAAGATATTGTTACTTCTGTTGCTGAGTGCAATGTGTTCTTTAATTGGTTCAATGATTTTTTAGGAACAATAAAACTTCCTGCTTCTGCACTTCCAACCCCTGTTTTAATACAACGGATTAAACGGTGCGCATCGGTAGATACGAAGGTTACGCTATCCTTAGCAATATCAAAAAATACACCACTCATTGCTGGGCGCATATCGTCTTGACTAACTGCAATCAATGTCTTAGCAATCGCATCACTTAACTCAGCAGCTGGCATTGTAAATGAAGATAAACCACCTGTCTTAGGCTCCGGCGGGAAGTTCTTTACATCCTCTCCAACCATTTTACTCTTACCACTACCACTTGTAATGTCTATACCAAAATCGTCTTTGATTTCGAACGTTATTGGTTGCTCACTTAAGTTTTTCAAGTACTCCATCAATACCTTGGCAGGAATACAAATGCTTCCTTTACCTTCAGCAGAACTTGGCTCAACTTCTACCTTCATAAAGGTCTCTAAATCAGTGGCTGAGATAGTTAGTTTATCGCTATCTATATCAAACTTAAAATCTTCGAGTATTGGCAATACATTGTTCGTACCAATAATACCTACAATGTTTTGTAAGTTCTTGTGCAAGGTTCCCGAGGATACTATAAATTTCATTTTTTCTTAGTTTGGGACAAATATAATTCAAGCATACTGAGTTAAATGCTAATCTTAATAATTTGTTGTAAACAGATTCAACCTCAATTATTCCTGTTCCACACGCTTACCATCTTTGTAGAAATTAGTGAAATATGGAACGGGTGGTGGCAAATTATTTGGACTAACCTCGCCTGGACTTGCTTTTCTAATATTCACGGATCTGTATGGACAGATTTCCGACTGATAGATGAACCTTTCTGACGTCGGAAAGGCTTGTTGATGATGGGTTTCTTTCACATCACCAATTTTTTTAATATGTTTTATCTCAAAATCTCTTTTAACGAGTATACTCTATTTTTTTGAAATAAACACTCATAGGATAAATAGACTAATTTCCTATTAAGTGCTTGATAGTGCATGAAGGGCGAGAGAATATTGATATTTTTAGCATCTATATTCACTAATATGTTTATGTACGGACTATTTTTCGTAAAGGCTTTAGCAACCATACGCTTAAATTGTTTTATGCTGAGAACATTATATTCTTTGGCAACCATTACCAAATATAGACTATGACTATTTGTATCAATAGTCATAGTGCTGTCCAATTGCAAGAGGCAGTTATAACAAATTTTATTTGTAGTTGTAATTATTATATTGCTTTTATCACTATCATAAGTGACTGGTTCATTTCTTATTGTACGTAAATTATCAAGGTCATAGTCTTGCGCTTCGGCGCCGAAATTCATAAACAATAAAATAAAGATTACTCTAATCATGGATTAATGCTATAAACAAAGAAAGTACCTGTTCCGTCATGGTCCAAGTAGTAGTTGTTCAATTGTTTTTTTAAATCTTCTCTCGATATTGGATATTTAATTTTATTTGGTATGTATGATTGACCTGAATATTGTACCAATAATCCATCTGAGTTATAGGCAATTTTATTACTATACGAAAGTCCTAATGGAACTAAGTCTTGCTCTGATTTTATAGGATCTCGATTTAATGAAAAATATTTATCTGTTATAACTCTCTTATGTTTTTTTAGATCATAGATATCAATTTTTCTTTCCGCATCTCTAGCATTCGGAAACTTCTTGGAATAGATTAGATAATGCTTAAATGCAAAAACTTTTTCGACCCTAAAAATTGAACTATCGATACTTAATAAGGTATCATAGTAAAAAGATTTAACACTAAAGCTTCTGTTTCTTCTTAAATAAGTTACAATTTCTCTTGTAGAAACCTTGTTCATGGACATACTATCCACAATCGCTAGTTTACTCATAGTTATGCTATCCAGATACGATTGAATATTATTGTTCTGAAAATTATTCTTTATAGGTATTTCTTTGAGAACATTCAAATCTACATCCATTACTATCGATTTTTGACTGAGCGTTTTGGTTAGATAGATTTTATTATTTGCGACTGCAACCCAATGTTTAACCCTATGGCTGAATTGAATCCCCTCATAAAACATCAATTTGGACTCGCCTGTTGTATAGGTATTATTTCTCTTTTTTATCACTTGAAGCTTTGCTCCTGTAAAACCATCCAGCGGATGGGTATTATAAACTTGATATAATAGAAGTGTGCTGTCATTAATAATTTTGACATTGGTAACATCTGTTACAGCATTCTTGTATTCCAAGCTGGATTTATTATAGATGTACAAACTATCATAGGTTAGCAAAGCAATCTTTTCATCATTACTTACCGCCAAATCAACTATATTATCATAATCATTAATGACTAGCGTTACTGAATCTGATTGGCTTTTATTCGTTGATTTTAAAGCCGATTTATATATTGTTAACTTATTCTTGTTGGGCTTGTGTAGATAAAATAAACTTGAATTATTTATATCGTAATATATTTCATTAGCAGGTATAGTGCTACTTATATTGGTATTTATCTTGTTACTACTAATAAAAAGTTGTTGCGCCTGGCAAGAACTCATGATAATGGTGATAAAAAATAGTATTAATTTATGGTTTGCGATCATATAAATACTGAAGTTACTGCATTTGTAAAGGTATATCAGATTCTGTGTAAATTTTAATTTGCAACTCATCGTCCTCTAAATATTGCCATGTAATAACAACATTCTCTTGAATTAACTTACCTGGTATATTACCCATTGCTATTGCATCTTCAACAATACTATACACTTGATCCATTGTATAGCCTCCATAATGAGCCAAATTTCCATGATTGCCAATAAAACAGCTAGAATATCCAGGATCTTTGCAATACAATGAATGAAATGAACCATTGCACCATTCGTAGATATACTTAAAACCATCAGCACCTTCATTTTTCTTTACTATTACAACCTCTTTTGCATATGAGCTTGAGACAATTAAAAATAAGCACCCTAAAATCATTCCTATTTCTTTTATTCTTTTCATAATTATTTTATTTTAAATGTTCTGGAAAATCATCTCCGTTTAATATTGTTATTATATACCCATATTCCGTTGTTTCCCAAGTTACTAAAACCTGACCTGGAAAAACTGTAATACCAGAGGCAACACCTTGGTTCATTTGTTCTTCGGCATAGGCTACTAAATACTCTACTAAATAATCGGTTCCATTTCCTATGATGGTAAGTCCATGACCATTGTCTTTAGTGAATGTGCAACTCGAATAACCAGGTTCTTTACAATTGAGAATATCTGATGTTTCATTTCGAATTTCTGTTACATGTTTATACCCATTTGCACCTCCATTTTCTTTGGTTATTTGTGTATGCTTAGCTTTAGCAATATTAGAGGATAGTATAAATAGTATTGCACAAATTAAAATTTTAATATTCTTCATTTTTATTATTTTAAATGTTCTGGAAAATCAGTTCCGTTTAATATTGTTATTACATATCCAAGTTCAGTTGTTTCCCATGTTACTAAAACCTGACCTGGAAAAACTGTAGTGCCAGAATTAAGCCCTTGATCCATTTGCCCTTCGGCATAGGCTACTAAATCATCGACTAAATAATCGGTTCCATTACCAATTATTGTATAACTACTTCCCGAATGTTTCAGCCAAGCGCACAAGTTAGTTCCAGGCTCCTTACAAGAAAGAGTATTTGATGCTTGGTCGTGAAATTCATGCACATACTTAAAGCCATCTGGACCTTGATTTTCTTTGGTAATTTGTGTATGCTTAGCGCTAACTGTAACGCCAGTAAAAAGCAACACCAAAACACCAAAGAAAATTTTCATATTTTTCATAAATCTTCAATTTTCTTTGTTCAAAACAAATATCGATTAACTTCTTGAAAACAAAATATTTCCGCATCCAAACTATATTCTATATTTACAAATTATATGGAATCTATAGGTAAAAAAATACAAGTTGCACGTGTGAAAAAAGATATTAACCAAGCAACACTTGCTGACTTAATTAAAATAGACACTCATCGCTTATCAGATATTGAAAGAGGTAAAAAATCACCAACTTGGGATGAAATTAATCGAACTGCTGAAGCCCTTGACATTCCAGTATTCGAGCTTATTCCAATGACGGCTTTTAATATTTTTAATAGCCATTTTTCAGATAAAGCTTCCGTAAATCAAATTCAACATAATTTTTATTCTGATCCTGAAGTCATTAAGTCAATAGTAGATATGGTAAAATCTTTAGGGAAGGAAATTAAAGAACTAAAAAACAAATAACCCTTAAAGTTTAAGTTTCAAAATCTTTGATATTTGACATTTGTTTTTTTGTGATTTTCGGCATAGCCGTCTTACCTTTGCGCCCTAATAAAAACGCATATTTATGCCAGATATAAAACCAGAAGAAATTTCTTCGATATTACGTGAGCAATTAAGCAATTTTAACCCTTCGGCCGATTTGGAAGAAGTAGGAACTGTTCTTCAAGTGGGTGATGGTATCGCTCGTATTTACGGCCTTAATGGCGTAAGTTCTGGAGAGTTGGTTGAGTTTGGAAATGGCACACAAGCGATTGCCTTAAACTTGGAGGAAGACAATGTAGGTGTAGTACTTATGGGTCAGAGCACAGGTATTAAAGAAGGTGATAAGGTTAAGCGCACAGGACGTATTGCTTCTATTAAAGTAGGAGAAGGTATGTTGGGTCGTGTAATCAATACGCTAGGTGAGCCTATTGATGGCAAAGGTCCGATTGAAGGTGAATTGTTTGAGATGCCTATTGAGCGTAAAGCACCTGGTGTTATATATCGTGAGCCAGTTACTGAGCCATTACAAACAGGGATTAAAGCCATTGATGCTATGATACCAGTAGGTCGTGGACAGCGTGAGTTGGTTATTGGAGATAGACAAACTGGTAAATCTGCGATATGTGTTGATACGATTATTAATCAAAAAGAATTTTACGATGCAGGTGAGCCTGTATTTTGTATATATGTAGCTATTGGGCAAAAAGCATCGACCATTGCTCAGGTTATGAAAACATTGGAAGAGCATGGTGCTATGGCCTACACTACTATTGTAGCAGCTTCGGCAGCAGATCCTGCTCCATTACAGTTCTACGCACCATTCGCAGGTACTGCTATTGGTGAGTACTTCCGTGATACGGGTCGTCCGGCATTAATCGTATTTGATGATTTGTCTAAACAGGCAGTAGCTTACCGTGAGGTATCTTTATTATTGCGTCGTCCTCCAGGTCGTGAGGCATATCCTGGTGATGTTTTCTACTTACACTCTCGCTTATTAGAGCGTGCTGCAAAAGTGATTGGGAATGATGAGATTGCTAGTCAAATGAATGACTTACCAACATGCTTAAAAGGTAAAGTAAAAGGTGGTGGTTCATTAACAGCCTTACCAATTATTGAAACACAAGCAGGTGATGTAAGTGCTTATATCCCAACGAATGTAATTTCTATTACGGATGGTCAGATATTCTTAGAGACTAACTTATTTAACTCAGGTATCCGTCCTGCAATTAACGTAGGTATTTCGGTATCACGTGTGGGAGGTAGTGCTCAAATTAAATCAATGAAAAAAGTTGCCGGTACATTAAAACTAGACCAAGCACTTTATCGTGAGATGGAGGCTTTCTCTAAATTTGGTGGTGACTTAGATGAAGCAACTAAATCTGTATTAGATAAAGGTGCTCGTAACGTGGAGATTTTAAAGCAAGGGCAGTTCCAACCCTTCTCAGTTGAGAAGCAAGTGGCTATTGTATTCTTAGGTACAAATAACTTAGTGCGTGAGGTACCTGTAAATAGAATGAAGGAATTTGAAGAGCAGTTCTTATTAGAAATGGAGAACAAAATGCCAGAACTATTAGCAGAATTTAAAAAAGGGAAGTTACCGAAAGAAGGTCTTGAAAGCATGAAAGAATTGGCTAAGAACCTGATCCCTCAGTTTAAATAAAACTTAAAAAATAATTAATCTAGAACCGTCTCAATATTTGAGACGGTTTTTTTATGCAATAAGTACTGTGCCCTTTATTGTGTACGCACTCATAAAATATAAAAGCGGTAAAGTCATGATGGCCTTACTGCTTTTATTATCCCTCTTTAGCCTTGGCTAAAGCACAGCTTTTAGTGATTTTTTTTGCTGCTTCATTACATCGTAATCTGTAACTACAGACTTATAACATTGAAACGCTGCACTCATTATTAGTATAGTTGCTATTGTTATTATGGTATATTTCAAGTTGTTCAAAATTTATAATATATAAAAAAAACCATCAGAAAAATAAAGAGTTACAGAGTAGTGCTTAAAATTTATATAATTACTACGCCTCACAACTAGAGCAACTTACAATATCAGAAACAAATTCTTTAGACACACTCTGACTACGCTGATAATACAATGTTTTAACGCCCAACTTCCAGGCTTCAATAATCAATTTATTAACCTCTTTAATAGAAAGCCCAGAAGGAATATTAATGTTTAAGCTTTGTGACTGGTCTATAAATTTCTGACGGAGTGCCGCTTGTTGTATAATTTCCAGTTGACTAATTTCTTTAAATGTTTTAAACACACTTTTTTCTTCAGCCGTGAGCTCATCTAAGTGTTGTACACTTCCGTGTTGTAGCATAATACTTCTCCATATCTCTTCAGTATTACACTCTTTCTTAGTAAGTAATGCATTGAGGTATTTATTTTTTCGCATAAAGTTTCCCTTAGCTGATCCTGCCTTATAATAATTACTGCTAAACGGTTCAATACCTGGTGAGGCTTGCCCCAATATAGCCGACGATGAAGTCGTGGGAGCAATAGCCATGAGTGTAGTGTTTCTTCTTCCATACTCTTTAAGCACGTCAGGCTCACCATATATATTGGCTAACTCTTCACTGGCCTTTATTGCTTTTTCTTGTATGTTCTTAAATATGGTATTCGTTAAGCTTTTAGACTTTAAACCTTCAAAAGGAATATTATTTTTTTGTAAATAAGAGTGCCAACCCATAACACCAAGACCCAAAGCACGGTGTCGCTTAGCAAAACGATTGGCTGAAGCTAGGTAATGATTGTCCTCTGTTTTAACAATAAATTCTTGTAGTACTGCATCCAAAAAGTAAATTGCTAATTGCACCGCATTGGTCTCTTTCCATTCATCATAAAGCTCTAAGTTCATAGATGATAAGCAACAAATAAAAGACTCGTCCTTACAAGATGGCAACACAATTTCGGCACAGAGGTTACTAGAATAAATATTCATATTCTTATCCTTGTACACCTGTGGTTTATTTTTATTAATATTATCTGTAAAGAAAATATATGGTAAACCTTTCTGTTGTCGGCTCTCTAATACCTTGGCCCAAATTTCTCTTTTATCCGCATCGCCATCAATCATATCACGCATCCAATAATCAGGCACGCATACGGCATAAAATAAATTTTGAATTGGATTACCAATATCTTTTATTTTTAAAAACTCATGAATATCAGCATGGTCAATATCTAAATAGGCCGCAAATGCACCACGGCGAACTCCTCCTTGAGAAATCGTATCCATGGCTGCATCAAATAATTTCATAAAACTAACCGCGCCACTACTCTTTCCATTATCTGTAACTGCGCTACCACGCTCACGCAGCTCACCAAAGTAACCCGAAGTGCCACCCCCAATTTTCGTTTGCATAATAACCTCACCCAGCTTGTGTGTAATGCCTTCAATATAATCAGGTACATAAGCATTAAAACACGATATAGGCAAGCCTCTTTCGGTGCCCATATTAGCCCAGATCGGCGAGCTTAAACTCATCCAACCTTTCTCTATCATTTCAATAAAAGGCTCAATTAATTCTGGTTTGTACAAACGTTTTGCCGCGGCTGTTGCCACACGCTCAATCGCAGTTTTTACCGTTTCGCCTTTTAGTAAATAGCCTCTGTTTAGTATCTGTTGGCTTTCATCATTTAGCCACCATAGTCTTTCGTTGTTCATTATGTAATTTTTATTGCTTTTCCATTTTTATCAATAGCCACAAAAGTAAATGTGCCAGTGATTGATTTTTTTCGGTTGTGGTCGTACATATTTTCTTGAAATATTTCTACCTGTACTTCCATGCTGGTGTTCCCTATTTTTATTACCGTACCTACCAATTCTATAATCGTATCGGCGGGTATCGGTTCTGTAAAATCTATTTTACTTGAAGATACTGTCACTACTTTTTTTCTGCTAAATCGAGTGGCGGTCATAAACGCAGCTTCATCCATTAAGTACATGGCCGTGCCGCCAAATAAGGTATTGTAGTGGTTGGTCGTATGAGGAAATACAACCTTAAATATTCTCGTCTCTGCTTGCTTGATGCGGTCTTTGTATTGTTCCATTAAAATATTAGTTTAGAACAAATCTGCCGCTGTGATACTTTTATCATGCTTAGTATAATCTACTGGTCGCTTTGCAAAAAAGTCATCTAAACTATTGGCATGTACTTCTTCCTCAAACCATACCATGGGTTGATACTCTTCATTAGAGATATAAAATATTTTCTGCATACCTATTTTTTCTAAGCTTTCATCAGCTCTAAATTTCATGAAATTTAGCAAGTCTTTTTTACTTACATGCTCAATCTCACCATCTACAAAAATCCAATCTAAAATATTAGCTTCAGCTTCTATTGATTTTATAATCGTTTCATTAATAATTTTTTCTGCATTTTCATCAAAAAACTCTGGGTGCTCTTTCTTTATTTCATTGATAATATAAATACCAGCATTTGCATGTATTTGTTCATCTATGGATGTCCAAGCAATTATGTTGCTTACATTTTTCATAGCACCTTTAAATCTTGAGAATGAGAGTATGATAGCAAATTGACTAAAAAGAGAAACATTTTCAATAAGAATAGAAAACAGAATTAACGAAATCACGTATTGCTTATTATCCTCTGATTTTGTAAACTCTAGCGCATCGCTAAGGTAGCTTACTCTGTTTTTTATAACATCTTCTTCAAGGATTGCTTCAAACTCATGATGGTAACCTAGCACTTCTAATAAGCGTGAGTAAGCTTCTGAATGTCTAAACTCACACTCCGCAAAGGTGCTGCCTAATCCATTAAATTCTGGCTTGGGCAAATGCTTATGCAGATCGCCCCAGAATGATTTTACAGCCACTTCTATTTGTGCAATAGCCAGCAAACTTTTCTTGACAACCTGTTTTTCATTTTCAGTCAAGTGAGAATGAAAATCTTGGACATCGGCCGTAAAGTCTACTTCTGAATGCACCCAAAATGATTTATTAATTGCCTCCGTAAAGCTTAGGATTTCTGGATACTCGAATGGTTTGTAGTGTACTCGTTTTTTAAAAATGCTCATAATTATTACTTTTTTATTTTTATGCCCAAAAAGTAATCATCGTAAAACGTACAGGTCAAGAATACAATCGTTTATTACGACAGACCAATGTATGCTTTTGAATACTTGCTTTTTGTGCGAAAGCAAAATTCAATAAACTAGCGAAGGTGTTCTGGCTTACATAAAATACTTTATGATTACAGTTGCGCAACAGCTCACGATTTTAACGTGATTCCCCTTTTAGTGCAAGGTTTATTAATTTTATAAAACGAAGTTAAGTTTAGATAAGCACTCTCTTATTTATTGTTTTAAACAAAAGTGTATAAGTAATAACAGACAGGATAAAGTTGTAAGGATAATAATTAAAAAAATATTATGCAATACAACTATCAAATGCATCGTTATAGTACTATGAAGTTAGATTTGATTTATCCCTGCCACGAAAACATCAATAACATGCCCAATACGGACAAAGGAAAGTTCTGTGGGCAATGTGCTAAAGAAGTCATAGACTTTACCGCCATGAGCAAGGAGGAGGTGCTTAATCACTTATCTAAAAAAAAGACTTGCGGCATATTTCGTAATGATCAATTAGACCAAGTGCATGAACCCATTGTGCATATAAGACCTAGAAAACATTTTGTGCGCTTGGCTTTGGCTTCACTATCTGTGTTTATGTTGAGCATGGTTGGTTGCGATGCTCAGACCAATGATCATGGAGAGAAAAAGAACAATGGAGAAAAATGCAATAAAGAAGCAAAATCCAAAGGTCAAACACACACTATGGGCAAGCCCGCCAATCCTGAGATATTGATGGGCGATACGATTGATATAGGAGAAATTGCTCCTATTGATACCATTCAAAAAATAGATGAAAGTATTAGAGGTGAAGTAATTGTTGAACCAATACCTCCGCAAGATATTACTGCTGGCGTGCCAATAGCTCTTCCTCCAAAGAAAATGGAAGTTTTTGGTATGGTAGAACAACAACCAGAATTTCCAGGTGGAGAAAGCGCCTTAATCAAATATTTAAATACAAACATTCGTTACCCGCGAAAAGAACAACGAAAGAAAATAGAAGGGCGTGTTATTCTAGACTTCCAAATCAATGAAGATGGAATGGTTTCTGATATTCAAGTAAAAAGAAGTGTTTCAAAAAACATAGACAAAGAAGCAATAAGAGTAATTGAAAATATGCCTAAATGGAAGGTTGGGATACAAAATGGTGAGGCAGTTCCTGTGCGTTTTACCTTACCGATAGAATTTTCTTTGGATTAAATAGTCTTCAGTTTTTTACTCTGTAGAAATACTATTGATAATAGCTCAATAATTCAATATTTTTGAAGCACTGATTTTTTCAAAAATATATAGTCAACTCAATAAAGAAATCTTCCATCAACGATTTGTGTGGTTGGCTTTATTCATTCCATTTATCGTGGTTTACATTTTATATGGTTTTCAACGACAACCCTATTTTAATTCTTGGCGATGAATTGTCTTATTTTTCTATAGCTGAGCATTATGCCCGCGGGCATTTTCAAGAAGCCATTAATTCCTATTGGTCTCCATTTTTTTCTATTGAGCTTGCCATACTTTATAAATTAGGCTTTAGTTTTTTTGAAGGTGCGCGCATGCTAAATCTCATTTCATTTTTTGTCATACTTTATACTGCTAAGATCTCCATTCGATTATTAGGAGAAAAACGCGTTTCAATATTTCCTGTAATTTTCTGCATTGAGATTGCTTTATTTCTTTCCTTGTATTCATTTAGCCTCTTGGCCGATGTTCCTTCCTTTGCTTTTTTTCTGGCCTTGGTTTATCATATTAGTTTTAAAGACTTATTACAAAAACCCTTCAGTTTAGCGCTCCTGCATTTTGCTTGTTTTTTTAGCAAGTATGCTTTCCTATTTATCTGCCTACTCCCTATTTGCATTTTATATATTCAGCGCATGGCAAATGATAGAAAAGCAGCAAGCCTATTTGTCAAATATATTCTGACCATTGCTATACTTACATTTTCGTGGTTGGCGCTTTGTTATTCTAAATATGGCCTTTGGGAAATAACGTCTAGTGCCAGTTACAACTTTAATGTACTGTATTCATTACAAGATATTGATATAGCCAGCACCATGTCTTTGGCACCAAAACCACATGAGTATGCTTACTTCTCATGGGAAGACTTGCCCTTGTGCTTGTGTGAAGCAGGAACTTATAATTATGAAAGTAATTATGGTATTGGCAAAGGAATAGACATATTCCAAACGCAGATTGTTGGTTTTTTCCGAAGGTTAAAATATATCCCTATTGTGTTCTTTGGATTAATTCTAGGCGCTTGGTCCGTGATTATAAAAAGAAAAGAAATCAACTCTGTCCTGCCTATATTTTTATTTGCCACAGCCGCCGTGGGCATATACTCTTTTGTCCTTGTTGAAGAGCGTTATATCCTTGGCTCATTGGTACTGCTTGCTGTTCTTTGCTTTACAAATAAGAAAGTACTCTTATTCCTAAGCCCTATAATTATCCTAAGCAGCTACTTGCATATTAAAAATATTAATCAAAGCATACATAACACATCCGAAAAACTAAACTACACTGCAAAAACAGAAAGTAAAAAACAACTAACACCATATCTCCAGGCTAAGGACCAAGTTATTTACAATGATGAAATAGCTAACCTCCTTAGTTATGATAGACAATATTATATCAATGGAAATATGAATTATTATACTTTTAGAAAAGACACAACTGCTTTCTATACTGATTTAAAGAAGTATCAAATTGATAAAATAGTATTACGCCGAGAACATAGATGGAATAGCTTTTTGACGAGAAAGTTCAAATCTAAAAATCTAGAAAATTATACCATATACTGGCCTCAAGATATCAAGACAGAAAATTAGCAATATTAATTGACAAGACTAAATAAAATAGCTCTCTCCAGCTTGCTCATTCTAATACTTTGGGCAATCATCAATCCATACTTATTTGTATTCTGGCAAAACGATGTTGATTCAATCGCCGCTTTTGAACAAAAAGGTTTTAAGCTAGAAACCAATCATTTTAAGTTTAAGGACAACAACTTGCACTACCTAAGTATCGGCAATAAGAACAAACCTGTACTACTATTTGTTCATGGTTCACCTGGCAGTTGGGATTTTGCTTGGGATTATTTTATGGATAGTACTTGGCATCAAGATTATCAACTCATCAGTATAGACAGACCCGGCTTTGGTCAAAGTAATTATGGCCAAGCCAAAAACCTATTTGAACAAAGCCAAATCATATCTGCCTTTGTAAAAAATAAATTAGCGGGAGAAGCAATTACATTGATCGGTCATAGCTACGGAGGGCCGCTCGTATTGCAACTATGTGCAGATAACGATTCGCTTTACGAGCGTTGTATTATTCTTGCTGGTAGCGTTTGTCCTACTGCCGAGAAAGAAGAATGGCAGTTAAACCTATTTAGTAGTCCAATCTTAAACTGGATTACTCCTGGTTCGTTCCAACAAGGTATTCTAGAACTGCTTTGGTTAAAGGATGATTTAAAAAAGTATGAAAGCGGCTTAGCCAAGATAAAAACACCGATTATGGGTATTTATGGCACAGACGATAATATGGTACCCTGCGAACCCAATGTGCAATATCTTAAAACGCAATTTGACACCTCACAGCTTTCTATTATAAAAATTGATGGCGGCAACCATTTTATTCCTTGGGAGAAGTATGAGGAAGTAAAGAATAGAATTCGTTCTCTAAAATAAAAAAGCCGCATAGAAAATGCGGCTTCAATAATATTGTTAGTAGGCTATATTATTTAATGTTCGGAACGTAAATGTTCTTCATGAACTGGCTCTTAATATCTTTTAAATCTCGTGCAATGCTTGCATCAAACATTTTATTATTGCTTTCTAGCACAAAACCTCCAATCAAACTTTCTTTCACATCAATATGCAAGTCTATCTCTTTGCCTTCCAACTGAGATTTAATAGCTTGCTCTAGTTTTGTTCTTAGCTCCGGAGCTAAGTCATGAGCCACGGTAAGATTTACGGTAGCAATATTATTTTGCTCTTTGTATAAATCTTGAAATGCAACTAATATTTCAGCTAGGAAGAAATCTCTTTTTTTAGCAATAACCAAGTTTACGAAACCACGAGTAAGCTCATCACTTCCAAGCTTATCCATAATAGGCGCTACCATCTTACTTTTTGCATCAGACTTGATGATAGGACTTTTAAATAATAGGGCCAACTCTCTATTCTCACCAATTGCTTTTGCCAAAGAATCAATACTTTCATGTACCTCTTTTACTTGACCACGCTCTTGAGCAAGGTCCATAATTGATTTAGCATATCGTGTGGCAAGTCTTGGGTTTCTCATTAGAATTTTCCTTAATATTTATTTTTCAAATTCATACCTGCGGTATTAGTTGAGTTTTATCTCTGACGCTAATTGGCTTATATAATTTTCTTGTGCTCTTTTGTCACTCAATTCCTTACGCAACACTTTTTCACTGACTTCAATAACTAAGTTACCTACTTGATTTTTCACGTCGGTCAAAGCAGCCATTTTTTCATTCTCAATTTGAACACGTGCATCAGCAATTACTTTTGCCGCTTCACTTTTAGCCTCATCCTTAGCTTCAGCAATCATTTTGTCTTTGGTTTCCTTCGCTTCCTTGATCATTAATGTACGCTCAGCTCTTGCTTCGCTCAATAATGTTTCGTTCTCAGCTTTCATGTCAGCCATTTCCTTCTTTACTCGCTCAGCAGTAGCAATGCTATCAGCAATACCACTTTCACGCTCTTCGAGCGCACCAAGTATAGGTTTCCAAGCAAACTTTTTCAATAAGAAAAAGAATATCAAGAACGCTATAAGCGTCCAAAGAAAGAGACCAAAGTCTGGTAATAATAATTCCATAATTTTATTTAATTACGTTAATTTTTTTTGTTCTAAATACCATCTAACTCATCCTGGCCGAAACCAGGATGAGCCTAATAGTTATATGTTGTTAGGCTTAAAGAACGATAGCCAAGATACCTGCGATTACACCGAAAAGGGCAACACCCTCAACCAATGCAGCTGCAAGAATCATGTTCGAACGAAGGTCACCAGAAATTTCTGGTTGGCGAGCCATTGATTCCAATGCAGCTTTACCAATTTGACCTACACCAACACCTGCGCCTAAAGCTGCAATACCTGCACCTATAGCTCCACCGGCTGCTGCCATTCCATCTAATAATACTGTTAATAATTCCATGTTATATATTGATTTTAAAAATAAACGATTTAATGATGGTCGTGATCTTCAATGGCTTGTCCTATGAACACCGCGGCCAGGTTAGTAAATATAAAGGCTTGGATAGCCGCAACCAACAGCTCCAAGAAAAACATAAATACCGAGAACCCAATGGATACTGGTACAAAAGCCCAACCAGCAATACTGCTTAATTGACCAAAAATGAATATTAATAAGATAATACTCAAGATAATAGCGTGCCCTGCAAAAATATTAGCAAATAAACGTATTGCCAATGCAGCAGGTTTGATAACTAAGTTTGAAATAATCTCAATCGGTACTAAAATAAACTTAATGCCTAATGGTACTCCAGGAGGGTTGAACATATGCACCCAAAATGCCTTTTTAGAATTAGCTAACATAACCACAAAGAACATTAATGCTAGCACTAAAGTTACAGCAATATTACCCATTACATTAACCGATCCAGGAGGAAAAGGGATTAGACCAAAAATGTTATTAATCCAAATGAAGAAAAACAGCGTCAATAAGAAAGGCATATATTTTCTATACTCTCCTTTACCTAAGTTAGGTTCAGCAACAGACTCTCTTATAAACCCAATAACGGATTCTACTGCATTCTGTATTCCTTTCGGTGCTGAACTTAAGCCTTGACCACTTTTATACTTTCTTGCTATGCCAATAAATAACCATAACATGAACAGAATAGATAATATCATAGATATTACATTTCGTGTCATTGATATATCGTAAAAGTCAGCACCATTTTCTGCAACAATCTTACCCGATGTATGATCTAAAGCATAACCCTCATGTGACTCTTGTCCATGATGAAAAGCTGAAGACATAAAAACATCCAAACCCTTACCAGGTTGAAACAATATAATAGGTAATGGAATAGTAATGTGGTTTTCACCGATGGTTGTTATATGCCAATCGTGTGCATCACGGATGTGACCAAAAATCTCACCTTTGATATCTAAACCCTCTTTTTCCTCATGTGCATCGCCATGCGGGTTGGCCGAGCTCAAGGCTGGCATAGCCAAGAAGGCGAAAATGCTGAGGATTGTTATGAAAATTTGTTTCTTCACAGAGTGATGTTTCAATTTCGGCGCAAATGTAAGTCTGCATTGTGGAAAATCACAAATATTTAAATGTCAAATTATAAATAATTTCCAGAAAGAGCACACGATATATGCACTATCCAGCCAAACCTTTATGAATACTGACTTAGACAAGAAAAGTTTAAGCTTAAAATATTAGGATAAACCTTCGCTTTTTTTACCATTTGTCCAATGAAAAATTGACATTTGTGCTACATGTGCGGAATAGCAGGTATAGTATTGCAAAATAAGCTTGAGAACGGATTGGTAACCCTCAAAAAAATGAGTGATGCCATAGCGCACCGCGGACCTGATGGCGAAGGACAATGGCTTGATGCAAGTGGAAATGTAGGTTTAGCGCATCGTCGCTTGTCTATTATTGAAACATCCGACATAGGAGCACAGCCTATGCATTACCAAAGCCGTTATACCATTACATTCAATGGAGAAATATACAATTACCTAGAGTTACGCCAAGATTTGGTTGAGCAAGGGCAACAATTCCATACCAATACAGATACTGAAGTACTCCTAGCACTCTATGCGCACTATGGAACAGCTTGTTTAGCTAGGATTGATGGCATGTTTGCCTTTGCGATTTATGACCAAGTTACAGAACAACTGTTCTGTGCTCGGGACCGCTTTGGAGAGAAACCTCTCTATTATTCTCATAAAAACGGACAATTCATTTTTGGTAGTGAAATGAAAGCCCTTTGGGCATCCGGTGTTGAGAAAAGCCCTAACCGGACCATGGAATATAATTACTTGGCTTATGGTTTTATGTGTAACCCTTCCGATTTAAGTGTTACTTTTTTCAATAATATCAACAGCTTGCCTCACGCACATTATTTGCTCTTGGATATAAAAAGTAATACCTATTCCATTGAACAATATTATCAAATAAGCAATAACGCATTTAGCGGCAATGCGTATGAAGTTAATGAACAACTCAGTCATCTATTAAAACAATCCATATCGCGTCGCTTACGTAGTGATGTGGCTGTGGGATGCAGCTTAAGCGGCGGTTTAGATAGCAGCCTCATTGCGACATTAGTCCAATCAAGCATTGGTTCCAATGAGCTGAAAACATTTAGTGCTGTATTTCCAGGCTTTGCCAAAGATGAAAGTCCCTTTATACAAAAAACCGTTGAAAAGGTTGGTGTAAGCTCATTTACAACAACGCCGCATTTAGCTGATTTTGAAGCGCAGAAAAAGCAATTTTTGTCTAATCAAGAAGAGCCCGTTATTGACGAAAGTCCTTATATATTATACAAAGTATATGAGCTAGCTAAGCAACATGGGATTAAAGTATTACTTGACGGACAAGGTGCTGATGAAGTATTTGCCGGTTATCATGCATATTACTTTACTTTTTTAAAGGAAATGCGCTCACTTAATCAGACCATTTATAAAAAAGAGCTCAAAGTCTTTAATGAATTAGCCAAAGCCGGTATTATCAACGATTATAAATTCTTTAGACGTCAGAATATGCTGTCACTCCTTTTTGGAGAAAAACTATCCGACATTAGAATTTGGAAGCAAAAGCTAGACCAGTTTAGACATGCAAAAATTGATAAAACGCTCTACCAAGCTGAGCATAGCCATAGTTTTCCGAGAAAATATGTTTTTAACACCCTCCATGAGCATTTGAGCCACGATTGTAGTGCCGGCAAGCTGCAAACCTTGCTCCGCTATGCTGATAGAAGTTCAATGGCACATGGAGTAGAAATACGCTTACCTTATTTAAATCATGATTTAGTAGACTTTATATTTTCACTACCTGCCCATTACAAAATCAAAGAAGGTTGGACCAAATGGATCTTGCGGGATACATTTTCTGAGCAACTACCCGAGCAAGTAGCTTGGCGCAGAGATAAAGTGGGCGCTGAGGGTGAACTTAAATAAAAATTATTACAGTTATTCCAATAACTATCGAGATGTCAGAACCTTTTCTATAACTTTACTACTTCTATTTTTATGAAAAATATTTTAATAACAGGAGGAGCAGGATTTATTGGTTCGCATGTAGTGCGCCGTATGGTCACCCAATACCCAGATGCCAACATTTATAATTTGGATGCACTTACTTACGCAGGTAACTTAGAAAATATTAAGGATATTGAAAAAGCAACGAATTACGAATTCATAAAAGCAGATATTGTTGATGGTGCTTTAATGGAAAAAATATTTGTAGAAAAAGATATTACACATATTATTCATCTCGCTGCCGAGAGCCATGTAGATCGATCTATCACTAATCCTATGGCTTTTGTCGAAACGAATGTTATTGGAACGGGCAATTTGTTACAAGCAGCCAAAAAACATTGGAACGGAAATTATAATGGAAAGAAATTTTATCACGTATCAACGGATGAAGTGTATGGTTCATTGGGTGAGACTGGTTTCTTTTATGAAGATACGGCTTATGATCCGCGCAGTCCATACTCGGCAAGTAAAGCAAGTAGCGATCATTTAGTACGTGCCTTTTATCATACCTATGGTATGCCAATCGTTATTAGCAATTGTTCTAATAACTACGGTCCTAATCATTTTCCTGAAAAATTAATCCCGCTCTTGATTAATAATATCCTAAACGATAAGCCACTGCCTATTTATGGTAAAGGTGATAATGTGCGTGACTGGCTCTTTGTAAAAGATCACGCCGTGGCTATTGACACCATATTGTACAAGGGAAAAGAAGGGGAAACCTATAATATTGGCGGGCATAATGAATGGAGTAATATTGACTTAGTGCGCTTACTATGCGATAAAATGGATGAGAAGTTAGGAAGAGAAATTGGCACCGCACAAAAGCTAATTACCTTTGTAAAAGATAGAGCCGGGCATGATATGCGCTATGCCATTGACGCAACAAAAATTGAAAAAGAGTTAGGCTGGACACCTTCTGTAACCTTCGAAGAAGGATTATCACAAACAATAGATTGGTACTTTGAAAATAAAGATTGGTTGGAGAATGTAACATCGGGTGATTATGCAAATTACTATGATAAAATGTATTCTTAGATAGGTTTATGGAGTTTATGATGTTTAGAGGGGTTTATACTTAGTTTTACTATTTTTATGACAAAAGTATTTTCATTTGAGAAACTAAGCGTTTGGCAGGATGCTAAAATGTTAACTATTGAAATATATAATCTTAGTAAAGCTTTTCCAAAAGAAGAAATATATGGATTGACTTCTCAAGTTAAGCGTTCTGCTAATTCTGTAAATTCTAATATTGCCGAAGGCTCAGCAAGATCTGGGAAGAAAGATCAAGCGCGGTTTTACACAATCGCGTTTAGCAGTTTAATAGAGACCTTAAATCATATTATCATTGCTCGTGAACTTGAATACTTAACGGAAACCGAATACAAAAAGACAAGAGAGAAAATAACATTGGTTGCATATAAAATAAATGCTCTAAAAAAATCAACTGAAACCACATAACTCTCCAAAGAACAGATAAATCCGATAAACCTCATAAACCCTATAAACCTCAAAAAAATAAAAAATGAAAGGAATAATATTAGCCGGTGGTTCTGGCACCAGATTGTACCCAATTACCAAGGGCATTTCAAAACAACTCATGCCCATCTATGATAAGCCTATGATTTATTACCCTTTGTCCGTTTTAATGATGGCTGGAATAAAGGAGATACTAATAATTACTACACCAGAAGATAACGATCAGTTCAAACGCTTACTAGGCGATGGCACAGAATTAGGATGTGATATTCAATATGCGGTACAGGAAGTTCCCAACGGATTAGCGCAAGCTTTTGTGATTGGTGCAGACTTTATTGGTAGTGAAAAAGTGGCTCTCGTATTAGGCGATAATATTTTTTGGGGAACAGGTCTCGGCCGACAACTACAGAAATTGAATAATGTAGATGGTGCTTATGTATTTGCCTATCCTGTTTCGGATCCTGAGCGCTATGGTGTTGTTGAGTTCGATGAACATAATAAAGCTATTTCTATAGAAGAAAAACCTGAAAACCCAAAATCCAACTATGCTGTACCAGGACTATATTTCTATGATAATGAAGTCGTTGAGATTGCCAAAAATTTAGCTCCTTCAGCGAGAGGCGAGTACGAAATAACAGATGTGAATCGAGTATACCTTGAGCAACAAAAACTTAAAGTTTCAATACTGGATAGAAGCACAGCATGGTTAGATACCGGCACTTTTGACTCATTGAGCGATGCTTCAGAGTTTGTCCGTGTTATCGAAAAACGACAAGGCACTAAAATTGGTTGTATAGAGGAAGTAGCGTACCGCATGGGTTATATTGGGGAGGATGAACTCATGCGCCAAGCCGATTTGTTGAAAAAAAGCGGCTATGGCGTTTATTTGAGAAGTATATTAAAGGCGTAAGATATGTCTCAGAAAATCAAAGAGTCGCACGCTCGGAGCATAAGCAAAGGTATCACTTGGCGTTTAGTTGGAACATTAGACACCTTGCTAATTTCATGGCTAATTCTTGGAGAAAGTCATACGGCATCTACCATTGTATTATGGGATACTTCAATATAATTTTTATTATATTATGCTTACAAACGTCTTTGGCAGAACATACCATTGGGTGTTGTAAGACAATAGAAATTGTTTTGAACCTATGCAAAAAAAGTTATTCCAGCAGATTGTCATAAAAGTGCAATCAAAAAAGAATCACATGTAAGAAGTATTCTTAAAGGCATTTGTTGGCGAACTGTTGGAAGTATAACAACCATAATTGTTGCTTAACTGGTAATACAAGTTCAGCATTACAAATTGGAGACACTGAAGTCTTTACTAAATTTGTACTTTATTACCTGCACGAAAGAGCTTGGCAATCAATTCCAAGAGGTGCACTTAGAAAAAAAATTAAATAGAATGAATAATATTCACCCCGATTTCGAAAGAATAGTTTCACGAAAAACTAAAGAAAAAAAATTAGGGCAATCCTCCAAAGTCTTTTGGTTTACGGGTTTATCTGGTTCAGGAAAAAGTACAATCGCTGAACATTTCGAAAAGAAATTGTTTTCCGAAGGTTACTTTACACAAGTATTGGATGGTGATAATATTCGAAGCGGTATAAACAGTGATCTTGGTTTTAACATGGAAGATCGCCAGGAGAACATTCGAAGAATTTCTGAGATTGGCAAATTATATCTCAATAATGGTGTTATAAGCTTAGTATCTTTTATTAGTCCCACAATAGCTGCTAGAGAAAAGGCGAAAAGTATAATTGGAGCCGATGATTTTGTGGAGGTATTTATTAATACTCCGCTAGAAATATGCGAAAATAGGGATGTAAAAGGGCTATATAAAAAAGCCCGCGCTGGAGAAATCAGGAACTTCTCCGGAATTAGTTCTCCTTATGAAGCTCCCGAAAATCCAGCTATTGAGATAATAACTACCTCACAGTCAGTTGCCGAATGCGTAGATAAATTATTTAACTTTGCCCAACCTTTAATAAAATATTAATGAGCAGTTACTATTTAAACCATCTTAAAGAACTCGAATCAGAGGCCATATACGTGATTCGCGAGGCAGTTGCACAATTTGAAAATCCTGTAATGCTATTTTCTGGTGGTAAGGATTCGATCTTAATGTCTTATTTGGCAAAAAAGGCATTCTTTCCAGCAAAGGTGCCTTTTCCCTTAATGCATATTGATACAGGACATAACTTCCCTGAAACAATTGCTTTTAGAGACAAATGGGTGGCCGATATGGGTGCAAAGCTTTTAGTAGGCTCTGTACAAGAAGCTATTGATAACGGATTAGTACAAGAGGAAACGGGGATTCATGCTAGTAGAAACGGATTACAAACTGCTGCCTTATTAAAAGCATTGGAAGATGGTAAATACGATGCTGCTTTTGGTGGAGGAAGAAGAGATGAAGAAAAAGCAAGAGCGAAAGAACGATTCTTTTCACATCGTGATGAATTTGGACAATGGGATCCGAAAAATCAACGCCCCGAACTATGGAATACGTTTAATGGAAAAAAGAACTTTGGCGAGCACTTTAGAGTATTTCCAATTTCAAACTTTACCGAATTAGATGTTTGGCAATATTTAAAAGAAGAAAAAGTTGAGTTGCCGTCTTTATACTTTGCACATACTAGAAAGTGTTTTACACGAGATGGTGTTATATATTCTGACTCTGATTATATGCAACGAAAAGACACAGAAGAACTAAAAGATATGAAAGTACGCTTTCGTACGATAGGCGATATGAGTTGTACCGGTGCAGCTGAGTCAAACGCTGAAACATTGGACGACATTATTGCAGAAGTTTCTATGACGCGAGTTACAGAACGTGGTACGCGATCTGATGATAAACGTTCCGAAACAGCGATGGAAGACAGAAAGAAACAAGGATATTTTTAGTCAAACTTCTTTTAAAAGATTAAAAGAAATACCAAACAAACTTTACAAATTCAAGATATTTAAAAAGATGAGCGGACAAAAAACAGAATTATTACGTTTCACAACAGCAGGAAGTGTTGATGATGGAAAAAGCACCTTGATCGGTCGTATGCTCTATGATAGTAAATCAATTTTTGAAGATCAATACGATGCAATAAAAATTGCTAGTGAAAAAAAAGGTGAAGCAAATGTAAATTTAGCTTTGCTAACCGATGGATTAAAAGCTGAGCGAGAGCAAGGCATTACCATTGATGTGGCTTACCGATATTTTGCCACTCCAAAGCGTAAGTTCATTATTGCCGACACTCCAGGTCATATTCAATATACACGAAATATGGTTACAGGTGCATCAACGGCTAATGTGGCCTTGATATTAATTGATGCTCGTAAAGGAGTTGTAGAACAAACAAAGCGTCACGCAATAATCGCCTCTTTATTACAAATACCACACTTATTAGTTTGTATTAATAAAATGGATTTAGTTGAGTATAAGGAAGACGTTTATGATCAAATTAAAGCTGATTTCAAAGAGTTTAGCTCTCGATTGGATATTCATGATATTGAGTTTATTCCAATCTCAGCATTGGTCGGAGACAATGTGGTAAATAAAGGTGACAATATGCCTTGGTACGGCGGTTCGTCGTTAATGTATTATTTAGAAAATGTCCATATTAGTAATGATGAAAACTTTATTGATTGTCGCTTCCCAGTTCAAACGGTGATTCGGCCTATGAGTGATGAGTATCATGACTACAGAGGATATGCAGGAAGAGTTGCTGGTGGTGTATTTAAAAAAGGTGATGAGGTAGCTGTTTTACCATCTGGCTTCACTTCAAAAATTGCAAAAATTGATTCGTTCGATGGTGAGTTGCAAGAAATTTTCCCGCCAATGTCTGCTACTATTTTATTAGAAGATGAAATAGATATTAGCCGAGGCGATATGATTGTTCGAGTAAATAATCAGCCCAACTCAACGCAGGATTTAGACCTTATGATTTGTTGGTTTGACGAAACGCCTTTGCAGCTCAACGGAAAATATACCATCGTACATACTTCAAATGAAGAGCGTTGTATGATTAAAGAAATCCAATACAAATTGGATATCAATACACTTCACCGAAATGAAGAAGACAAAGAAATTCAATTGAATGATATTGCTCGTATCAAAATCCGTACAACTAAGCCAATGTTTGTAGATAGTTACAGCCGTAACAGAATTACAGGATCTGTAATCTTGGTAGATGAAAAAACCAATGCTACTGTAGCAGCCGGTATGATTAGAGGATAAACTCTAAAATGATGAAAGATTTATTAGCCATAGCAAAGAAAGCCGCTTTGAAAGCGGGTGAAGAAATTTTGGCTATTTATGATACCGATGATTTTGATGTAGATTTAAAATCAGACTCTTCCCCTTTAACTAAGGCAGATAAAAAAGGACATGATGTAATTATTTCTTTTTTGGAGGGAACGAATATTCCTATTCTTAGTGAAGAAGGATACGAAATACCTTTTGCAGATAGAAAAAAATGGGATCAATATTGGTGCATTGACCCATTAGACGGAACCAAAGAATTTATTAAACGAAATGGTGAGTTTACTGTAAATATTGCACTTGTTGAAAAAGGAATTCCTATAATGGGCGTGGTTTTTGTTCCCGTATTAAATAAGTTATTTTTTGGTGTAAAAGGCGAAGGTTCTTGGCTTGAAGTGAATGAAAAGACAGAAACCTTAAAACCTAAAACAACACCAACGGAATTGAATCTTCTTAAACAACAGGATGGCTTAAGAATCGTAGCATCTCGATCGCACTTAAGTCAAGAGACGGAAGATTTTATCAATGAATTGAGCAATCCTAGTACAGTAAGCATGGGAAGTTCTCTAAAATTCCTAGTACTTGCGGAGAATGGTGCAGATATTTATCCACGATTTGCTCCAACGATGGAGTGGGATACGGCTGCGGCACATGGTGTATTATTAGGTTTAGGCTACGAAGTATTTGAGCATCCTAGCTTAACGCCACTCATTTATAATAAAGAAAACTTACTCAATCCCTATTTTATAGTATTTTAGACCTTATTATGGAACAAAACTACTTTGCACATGAAACGGCTGTCATAGATGCCAACTGCAATATTGGCGATGGGACTAAAATATGGCACTTTAGCCATGTGATGTCAAATTGCACCTTGGGCGAAAATTGTAATTTGGGGCAAAATGTAGTTGTATCCCCAGAAGTGGTGCTCGGTAAAAATGTAAAAATTCAAAATAATGTATCTATATATACAGGTGTTACTTGTGATGATGATGTTTTTCTTGGACCTAGCTGCGTATTTACCAATGTAACAAATCCTCGCTCTGGCGTGAACCGTCGCGGACAATACGATAAGACACATGTGGGCAAAGGCGCATCCATTGGTGCTAATGCAACTATCGTATGTGGTCATGATATTGGCGATTACGCCTTTATTGGAGCTGGTGCCGTGGTAACAAAAACAGTACCTAGTTATGCCTTAGTAGTAGGCAACCCAGCCAAACAGATTGGTTGGATGAGCGAATACGGTCATCGATTAGTGTTTAATGAAGCTGGCGAAGCTATATGCGAAGAGAGCCAGGAACGTTATAAGTTGGCAAATGATGTAGTAACTAAAGTATCTTAGATTAAATTTGTACTCTTTATGAGTGACAAAATAAAATTTGCGATTGTCGGGTGTGGCCATATTGGGAAGCGTCATGCTGAGATGATAAGTAGAAATGAAGAAGCAGAGTTAGTTGCTTTGATTGATGTTAAGCCAGAAAATACTTTGGGTATTGAAAGTTACGCTAATGCCACTTTTTTTAAAAGCCTAGAAGATTTCTTAGAAAGTGATATAGCTAAAGAGGTTGATGTGGTCAATATTGCTTCTCCTAATGGTTTTCACTCAGACCAAGCCTTATTATGTATTGAACATGATAAACACGTGGTTATTGAAAAACCCATGGCCTTAGACAAGAACAATGCCGAAAAAGTAATATTCAGTGCATTAAATAAGCAAAAACAAGTTTTTTGTGTGATGCAAAATAGATACAGCCCGCCAAGTGCTTGGATGAAAGAACTCATGGTCAGCGGTAAATTAGGAAATATCTATATGGCGCAGTTAAACTGCTACTGGAACCGAGATGATCGTTATTATAAAGCCGATAGCTGGCATGGAGATGCCAAATTAGATGGAGGCACGCTGTTTACACAATTCTCTCATTTTATTGATATTTTATATTGGCTGTTTGGCGATGTAAGCAACATACGCTCTCAAATGAACAATTTTAACCATGAAGGATTGACGCAATTAAAAGAAGATTCAGGCATGGTTCAATTTGACTTTGTCAATGGTGGAACAGGTTGTATTAATTTTTCAACTTCGGTTTGGAATAAAAATTTAGAAAGTTCATTAACCGTGATTGCAGAAAATGGCAGTGTAAAAATTGGCGGCCAATACATGGATCAAGTAGAAGTATGTAATGTGAAGGATTATGAAATGCCTGAGCTCGCTCCTACCAACCCTGGCAATGATTATGGTGCCTATAAAGGTAGTGCCGCTAATCACCATTATGTCATTGAAAATGTAGTAGATGTTTTGAAAGGAAGAGCGCCTATTACAGTCAATGCCTTGGAAGGCTTAAAGGTTGTTGAGATGATTGAAAGAATGTACGCCAAATAATAAAATAATTGAATATGCATGCAGAACTTATTAAAGAAATTCAGACGCTATTCTCTACTGAAGAACCCATCTATTTGCATGAACCAACATTTAACGGTAAAGAAAAAGAGTATTTAAATGAGTGTATAGACTCAACATTTGTATCTAGTGTAGGAAAATTTGTAGATCAGTTTGAACAGCAAATTGCTGAGTATACAGGTGCCAAACATGCCATAGTAACAGTGAATGGAACAGCTGCCATCCAAATTGGATTAATCGTTGCCGGTGTAGAGCAAGATGATGAAGTGATAACACAGCCTTTAACCTTCATTTCAACCGCTAACGCTATTCAATACTGTAACGCAACACCCATATTCCTAGACGTAGATAAAGATACCTTAGGCTTAAGCCCTATTGCGTTAAAAACGTTTCTAGAAAACGAAACAACACAAGTAGATGGTCATTGCGTAAACAAGAAAACGAACAAACGCATCAGCGCTTGTGTACCCATGCATACCTTTGGACATCCCGCTAGAATAGATGAAATAGTAAGCATTTGCAATGAACACAATATTGCCGTGGTCGAAGATGCAGCAGAATCCTTAGGTAGTTACTATAAGGGAAAACATACGGGAACCTTTGGACTGGTTGGAGCTATAAGCTTTAATGGTAATAAAGTAATGACAACAGGCGGCGGCGGCATGATTCTAACGAATGATGTAGTGCTTGCCAAGAAGGCAAAACATATTACAACACAAGCCAAAATGCCACATGCTTGGGAATATGCGCATGATGAAATTGGCTATAACTATCGGATGCCTAATATTAACGCTGCATTGGGTTGTGCGCAACTAGAACAGCTACCAACCTTTATAGCAAGCAAAAGAAAACTAGCAGAAAGCTACAGAACAATCTGTGATACCCTGGGCTTACAATTTTTAAATGAACCAGCTGATTCAATCTCTAACTATTGGCTCAATGCAGTCATATTAGAAAACAGAGAAGAACGTGATGCTTTTTTAAGCATAACCAACGAGAGCAAAGTAGGCACAAGACCTATCTGGCAACTCATGAATAAATTACCTATGTATAAGCATTGCCAGACAGATGCTTTGGAAAATGCTATGTGGTTGGAAGATAGAGTGGTAAATTTGCCCAGTACAGTAATTCTTTAAATGACCGAAGTATACATTATAGGGACAGGAGGCGCGGCAAAAGAAATCGTTCAATTAATTGAACAAATAAATGCTGCAGACGCAAGCTTTGAAATAAAAGGATTTGTAGATGTACATTGTATTGAGAAATCTATTCTCTTCTTTAATAAAAACTATTCATTATATGAAGAAAGCGATTTTTTAGCCACTAAAAAAAAGGTAGCTGTAATTATTGCACATGGCGAAGCTAAGATGCGCGAAAAAATATTCGTAAAATATGCCAACTACAACTTTCCTAATTTAGTACACCCATCTATTGATATACATCACAGCGTAAAGCTTGGTGTGGGGAATATTATCAAGATGGGTTGCTTAATTACAACAGATATAATGATTGGCAATAACAACTATATCAATAGAGGGGTACAGATTGGTCATGATGTAAATATTGAAAATCATAATGTACTTAACCCTGCAGTAGTTGTTTCTGGTGGTGTAACTTTAGGTCGTAAAAATAATATCGGAGCCAGCGCTACATTGTTGCAGTATAAAAAAATAGGTTCATCTAATATAATAGGGGCGGGCGCTGTACTAACGCAAAATGTATTGGATAATAAATTATTGGTAGGTATTCCCGCTAAAGAGAAAATAAACTAAATGAACAAAACACTCATTATAGCAGAAGCCGGCGTAAACCATAATGGCGATATAAATATTGCAAAGCAGTTAATTGATGCGGCTGCAAAAGCTGGTGTGGACTATGTGAAATTTCAAACATTTATAGCCAAAAAATTAGTAAGTGAGGCCACTAAAAAAGCAGATTATCAAATAGAAAACACTGGCAAACAGGAAGAAAGTCAATTTGAAATGTTGAAGAAATTAGAACTTTCGGAAACAGATCATCATGAACTAATCGCTTATTGCAAATCCAAAAATATTAAATTCTTATCCACTGCTTTTGACTTGGACAGTGTAGACCTATTAAATAGTTTAGGCATTGATTTATTTAAAGTGCCATCTGGGGAAATAACCAACAAGCCGTACTTGCAAAAAATAGCAAGTAAACAAAAGCCAATTATACTATCCACTGGCATGGCTAACAAAACAGAAATTCAAGATGCTATTGACGTCTTAACGGATGCCGGTATTGAAAAAAGCAAGCTGCAAATACTACACTGCAATACAGAGTACCCTACACCGATGCAAGATGTAAACTTGCTAGCCATGTTAGACATAAAGAATACCTTTGGTGTTGAGGTGGGCTATTCTGACCATACCCTAGGTATTGAAGTGCCCATTGCTGCTGTTGCGTTAGGCGCTGTAGTTATTGAGAAACATTTTACATTGGATAGAAATATGGATGGACCTGACCATAGAGCTTCCTTAGAACCAAGTGAGTTAAAAGCCATGGTCGATGGTATTCGGAATATAGAACGGGCTATTAGTGGTACTGGTATAAAAGAACCGAGTGAAAGTGAAAAAAAGAATAAGAGCATTGCAAGAAAAAGTGTACATACAAATAAAGCATTAAAAACAGGTCATACCATTACAGCAGATGATTTAATATGCATAAGACCAGGTTCAGGTATTAGCCCTATGTTAATAGATGAATTGATTGGGCGTCAGCTACAAAATGATTTGCCCTCATTTCATTTAATTCAAAAAGAAGATATTGCATGAAAATAGGAGTACTTACAAGTTCAAGAGCTGATTACGGTATCTATAAATCATTATTGCAAGACCTGTCTCAGGATGCATTTTTTGACTTGACTGTCGTTGCATTTGGCATGCATCTCATGCCTAAATTTGGGTTAAGCATTAAAGAAATTAGAGATGATGCTTACGGTGCGACCATTGAAGTTACTGACCTCTTAGAATCTGACGATACAGCATCCATCGTGCAATCTTATGCGAGAGTTTGCGAAGCATTCTCATCATTTTATGAAGAACACACCTATGACTTGGTCATTGTACTTGGTGATCGCTTTGAAATGAATGCTGCTGTGCAAGCAGGCATCCCCTTCAATATTAAATATGCCCATATCCATGCAGGGGAAAAAACGCTAGGTGCAATTGACAATATTTATAGACATCAAATTAGTGTGGCTTCAAGTCTATTATTTACTTCAACAGAAGAATATAAAGTAGAAGCACAAAAATATGCTCCAGAAGGAAGCAAGGTTTGGAATGTAGGCGCATTAAGTTTAGACACATTAAAAGATATAGTGTTTGATGAAGAACTCTCTTTTAAACAGACCTTTGACATTCCAGATGTACCATATGTACTTATAACATTTCATCCTGAAACAGTTCAAGCACAAAAAAATCAAGGATATGCTAAGGAGATGTACGAATCTTTAAATCAGATTGGGCAAGATATTCATTTGGTTATTACCATGCCTAATGCCGATACGGCAGCATCAGCATTTAGATTAAAATTAGAACAGCTTAAAAAAGAACTCCCCAAGAAAGTAAGTCTTATCGAAAATTTTGGCAAACGACACTATTTTAATGCCATGCATTATGCCAATTATTTGCTAGGTAATACATCCAGTGGTATAGTAGAAGCTGCTTCTTTTGGTAAATATGTAATTAATGTTGGGGATAGGCAAAAAGGGCGTTCGCAAAGTGCTAATATTTTGAATTGTAACTTTGAAGCGACAGAGATTATTAAGAGTGCGTCACTTGCTAATAATATGGGTAATTACAAAGGTGATAATGTATATTTTAGAGAACATGTATCTCAACAAATAATAGAAAAAATTAAACAATATTTTGAGAAGCTATAAAGAACATTTAATACAGAGCGGCAAGAGCATAAAAGAAGCCTTGGTTCAATTGGATCAATTGGCTAGCGATGCCATTCTTTTTGTAGTGGATACAAGTGATAAACTAATAGGCTCGCTAACAGATGGCGATGTAAGACGTGCCTTAATAAAAGATATTAGTACTGCGGAAAAAGTAGATGAAATAATACAATCCAACCCCAAACATATCAATAAGAATAATTACGACATTCAAAAAGTAATAGAATACCGTAATAGCAATTATGGCATATTACCCATTATTGATGAAGCGGGTATTGTTTGTAATGTTATAAATTTTAGGTTGCTTAAATCTTACCTTCCTGTAGATGCTATCATCATGGCAGGCGGGCGCGGTTCAAGGTTAGCGCCACTTACCGATACTACCCCTAAACCTTTATTACCCGTAGGCGATAAGCCCATTATGGAGCATAATTTAGATCGCCTAGCCTTGTACGGCATTGACGATTTTTATGTATCCATCAGATATCTTGGAGAACAAATAATACAGTACTTTGGAGATGGTAAAGATAAAAATATAGACATTACTTATCTTGAAGAAAATGAGCCACTAGGAACAATTGGTGCTGTATCTCAGGTAAAAGAATACAAACATGATTATGTGTTAATTACTAATTCTGACTTACTCACCAACTTAGATTACGAGCAATTTTTTCTTGACTTTATTAAAAATGATGCCGACATTTCTATCGCCAGCATCCCTTATCAAGTAGATATTCCTTATGCTGTGCTAGAAACATCAGCTAATATTATCACAGATTTTAAAGAGAAACCTACTTATACTTATTATTCTAATGGCGGTATATATCTTTTCAAAAAAGAGATACTAGAATCAATTCCTAAGAATACTTTTTATAATGCGACTGATCTGTTAGATCAGGCGATTGCTGACAAACGAAAAGTAATCTCTTACCCGCTCACGAACTATTGGTTAGATGTAGGCAAACCTGCTGATTATGAAAAGGCACAACGTGATATTAATCAGATAAAATTTTAATAGCAATGTTAGCCATTATACCAGCACGAGGAGGATCAAAAGGACTACCGGGAAAGAATATTAAATTACTAGCCGGGAAACCTTTAATTGCCTATACAATAGAGGCTGCCTTGAAAGCTAATCATATTACAGAAGTAATAGTTTCTACTGAAGATCCAAAAATTGCTGATATAGCACAAGAATGCGGCGCTTCAATTCCATTCATGCGACCCATAGAATTAGCTAATGATACAGCACTATCTGTTGACGCCTACATATACACATTAGATAAGCTGGAGCAAGATTTCAGTAAGATACATAATGAATTTGTAGTACTCCAGCCTACCTCTCCTCTGAGGAAAAGTGAAGATATTGATCAAGCCATTGAAATGTTTTACAATAAAGATGCTGATTCAATAATTAGTTATACGGAAGAGCAACACTCCATTTTTTGGCATAAATATTTAGAAGAAGATGGGAGATTATCACCCATTTTTAAAGATGAAAAATTAGGGAACCGACAAGAATTAAAAAAAACATATTACCCCAACGGTGCGATATATGTATTTAAATCATCACTAATTAAAAGTAAAAAATATTATACCGACAAAACATTTGCTTACATCATGGATAGACAAAATTCTATTGATATTGATACTATTGAAGATTTTGACCATGCCGAATATTTAATGAGCAATGATTAAAAAGATTTTTTCTCATAGTCTTATTTATGGTGTCGCTCCACAGTTACCAAGACTAGCCAGTTTTTTTATTCTGCCAATAATTACTAAGTTTCTAACGACATCCGATTATGGTATTTTTACGATAGTAGTATCCTATACAGCCATGTTAGGTGCAATTAAAGATTTGGGTCTAAAAGTGGTGCTTAGTAACACCTTTTTTAAGCACAATAACCATATTAAGAAAATATGGGGGCAGATTTACGGCTTCCTCTTTTTATGGAATATACTTTTCGGATTACTCATTGTAACATTACTTTATTTTGTCATTCCACCTGAGGCGCAAGAAAATAAATGGAAGATTATTGCTCTTACAACACTGCCCATCATATTCTTTGGTCAAACTATGGAAATAGGGCAACTCTATTATCAACTCAAGAAAAAACCATTACAAATTGGTATTAGAGCGGCTATTATTGGAACACTGGCTGTATTTTTAAATTATTATACCATAGCCATCTTAAAACTGGGCTATATGGGATTTTTCATATCTACTTTTGCTAGTATGATGTTGTATAATATTAGTTATTGGATACCATTGAATTATAAAGAATTAATCAAGCCCATATTTAAATTTAAACGGCGGTTTATTAAAGAATCATTGAAAATTGGCATGCCACTTATCCCACATAATATTGCTGCTTATTTACAACGTACTTCGGATAGAGTAGTCATGGAACGATTAGATGTATCAACAGATAATTTAGGCAGCTATGGATTTGCCGGTAATTTTGGCAACCTGTTTGGCACAGTTGCACAAGCTACTAATACTGCTATATCGCCCTTTCTATTAGAAAATTACAAAAATAATAAAGACCTTACCGCACGCAACTTAATCTTTATTTGGCAAATTGGTTTACTCATTATTTGTTCTATTAGTTGCTTATGGCTCAAGGAAGTCTTTTCCTTCTTAGCTGCTAAAGAGGAGTTTAAAACTCTTTATTCCATAGCCATTTTATTGATTATGGCACAGTGCTATAGACCGATGTATGTTGGCGGATTACAAAAGCTATTTTTTCTCAATAAAACAAAGCAACTATTTAAGGTCACGCTGTTATCTGGCGTAATTAATGTTGTTCTAAATCTAATTTTCATACCAAAGTTTGGCTTTGAGTTTGCAGTTATTTCTGGTTACATTTCACTATTGGTTCAAGGATATATTTTTTATTCATTCAAATCATTTAAGTCTGTTAACCCAGTAAAATTTTACCCCTTATTTTGGCTAGCGCTGCAGATAGCTTTGAGTATTGCTGTATACTTCTTAAGAGATATTGAGCTAATATACAAAGTTGGCTTAAGTATATTTGTAATGATTGCAGGCGCAAGTGCACTTTATAAATTATCAAATAAACTGAATGGATAGAGAGGAACTTATAGAACTCCTAAATGATATTGAAAGAGAAGTTGATGTAAATGCTTTAATGTTCGACGATATGCATTTATGGCCTGCTATTAAGTATAGAATATTTTATAATCTTTACGTGAATAAATTTGCTCGAAAAAAATTCTCTCGTAAAAGTATAAAAAGAAATAATTATTTCGATAAAATAGCGAGTTATCTAAACGGAGGTTATAATTTATTCCTTTACTTATTCTTCACTAAAAAATATGATACTCTTTTTTGCACCAACGTTTATCACAATGATAAATTTCAAGGTGTGATAAGAAATAAATTTTCCTCTCCAATTATTGACAATGAAAAATTTTTGTACATCAATACCAGCAATAAACCATTTGACTTAAATGTAAAAGGTACCATCCAGATGGTGAGCATACTAAATTTGTTAAATAGATTTAGAAAAAAAGAAGTACTGAATAAAATAAATAAAACTATTTTAAATGAAATTTTTAACTGCATAAAAAAGAGCACAAACACTTTTGACCTGAAAGAAGAAGAAAAAATAAATAATTATTTAATACAGCTAATAAGTAACAAAAATAATTATTGTTGGTTCTTTAATAAACTGCTTTATAAAACTAAAGCAAGGTGCATATACACTGTTGCATATTATACTGATAGTATTTACTATTTAAATTACTGTGCAAATAAATTGGAGATTGAAACGATTGATTTGCAACATGGCGGTCAAGGTCCTTTGCATGTTGCTTATACACGATTAAACAAAGTGCCACTTAATGGTTATAATATCTTACCCAAGATATTTGACTGCTGGGACGATTATTCGGCCGAAGAAATAAGAAAGTGGGCCTCAAAACAACAATTTCATCAAGCTATTGTTGGGGGGAATAAGTGGCATAAATACATAGCATCATTCAATTTGGTAAAGCCCACAGATAAAAAGATTATTCTTGTTACACTTCAATTTGATTTTGTTGATGAAGTTATCATTGAGTGTATGCAACAATGCAAGCTAAAGAATATAGAATGGTGGTTTCGCGTACATCCTACTAGAAAAAATGGCTTAGGAAAAATTAGAGAGCAGCTTATCCAAAATAACATCAATCATTTCAATCTAGAAGAGGCTAATGATGCAGTGCTTCCAGTAATTCTATCTTGGTCAAGCTTACACATATCAAGATATTCAGGCTCAATTATTGAAGCCGACCTACTGAATATACCTAGTATCATAATTGATCCAGTGGGTGCTGAGAATTATCAGAATCTCATTGAAAGCCAATCTGCCTATTATTGTGAAACATCGATTGAAATCATCGAAAAGATTAGTCATTTGCTTGATTAACATCCGAGGGATATAATTGTTCTTTTATTTTTTCGATATAAACTACATTTGTACATAATGAAAAAAATACTTTCAATCATTGGAGCAAGGCCACAGTTTATAAAGCATGCACCAATGCAATTACAATTACAAAAACATTTTGTTGCAAAAACATTACATACCGGGCAACACTATGATGATAATATGAGTAAGGTATTTTTTGATGAGTTGAATATGCCAAAGCCAGATTATCTTTTTGATTTAGGCGGCAGTAAACCTCAAGGCGAACAAACAGCCATAATGCTTACCGAAATAGAAAAAGTATGTATAAACGAAGCTTTTGATGCTATCCTAGTATATGGTGATACAAATTCGACACTAGCCGGTGCATTAGTTGCTTCTAAAATGCATATTCCACTTATTCATATTGAGGCAGGCTTAAGAAGTTATAATAGAGAAATGCCCGAGGAGGTTAATAGAATTATTGCGGATAATTTTTCTTCTTTACTGTTTTGTCCAACGCCCGATGCCGTTGCAAATTTAAATAAGGAAGGCATTGTAGATAATATTCATATTACTGGAGATGTCATGTGCGACATGATACATTTGGTAAAAGAAAAAGTTTCTAGATTAGAGGAAGAGCCATACTATTTTGCAACAATACATCGCCCCTATAATACGGATAGTAAAGAGCGTATGTTGCAAATACTACAAAATCTTAATATCCTTACACATAAAACTATCTTGGCCATACACCCAAGAACAAAAGCTAGAATTAATTCCTATGACATAGATATTAATGATTATGAAAACATACAATGTATTGACCCGATAGGATATATAGAATCAGTAAGTTACCAAACATATGCCGAAGCAATTATTACAGATAGTGGTGGCATGCAAAAAGAAGCTTACATACTAAAGAAAAAGTGTATTACTCTGCGGTCTGAAACGGAGTGGGTTGAAACCTTGAACGAAAATTGGAACGCTCTAATATTTGATGATCTATCACTTATTAAAAATGAATTGAAGAAAATTCCGGGCAATCACAAAACTAGCCTTTACGGCAATGGTCAAGCCGCTGAAGAAATAACGGATATCATAATTAATAATATTTAATCTTTCGATTTAAGATGCTCTAAAAGTTTAATTGCAATATTTGATCTGTCATACTTATCTATAAATACAAGGTTTGGCTGGCAATAGGTAGTACCATTTTTGATTTTAGATTGAACAAGTTTTTGCAAGGCTATTAAACATTCTTCCTTATTGCTCGCAAAAAAACCAACATTTGCCTGACTTAATGTTTGCTCTATTATTTCACCATCTGAGGGGCATACTAATACAGATTTTTTCAAAGCCAAATATTCATACATTTTACTTCCAGGCGTTCCTTTTAAACCTGTATGTGCAACCAGCAAAAGCAAATCTGATTGATCTTGCTTAACTATACATTCTTGTTTGGACATTCTAGGAAAAAATTTAAACGATTGTTCAAACCCTTTAATTAATGACTGTATTCTTTTTTCATATTTACCTTCTGCCCCAATAAACATAACCTCAATTGGCATCTGTGCTTCTAACACGAGTTCCTTTACTGCTTCTATAAAAACCTCAATTGGCTGTGTATGCAATAAGGTTCCAACGTAACATATCACAAATTTTGCCGGATCAACTTTGCCATTAAGTTTTTCATAATTCTGATTTAAATACCCATTTTCAATCGTTAGACCTTTGGTCAAAGTAAGCGTTTGAATTTTTTCTACGTAATTATCACTCACAGAGAGAAAAAGAGAATAAGCTTTCAACCATTTTTTTTCAGCATACTTATCATTTAATGTATAAACCTTACGCAAGTATTTATTCTTAGGTGTAACAAAGACCTCATTGGTACTCCAATCATCTCGATAATCTGCAATAAAATGTACATTGGGATGCATTTTTTTCAGCGCATAACCAATCTTTAGCATGGCAAAGGGTGGCACACTTATAATGCAATGTTTTATAGTAGGGTTATTACTAAGCTGTTCATCGGCATATTTTTTTAAGTGATTAAAGTACCTATAATAAGGCAATACAAGCCAGGGTTCTAGAAAGCGATGCACGCCATACACTATTAGATAAATAAATTTAAGCCTGGTATGTATTAGTTTTAAATAAAGCTTTAAGGTGAGCCATGGCTTAAAGGGTAAAGCATGCACTTCGTATCCATCTTTATTTTCAATTTCTACTTTTTGTCCTATGGCTATATAAGCAAGTTCTTTATTATTGCCGCCTTCTCCCCAATTTCTTGTAAGTATAATTGGCTTAATTCCTTGCTTGGCAAAAGTAGTAGCCCAAGAGTGAATGCGCTCAGATGAAGTATGCCCACTAGGCGGAAAGTAATGTGTAATAATTAATATTTTATCCATGGCAATATTAATCTTAGTAACCTCCTTCAATATTATCAGGCAAGGCTACTATAAAAGTGTAATTGCCAGGGGTAATAGATTCTACCATTCTTAACTCCATTGTGCTGCCTAAAATTAATCTTCCTAAAACGGTTAAACCTTGACGAAGCAATTTTGGTATTTTATTAGAAAGATTTGGACTGTGATTAATAATCGCAAACTTCTTATACCCCAATTCATTTAATTTATTTACAACTTCAGATTCACCATTTTTAAAATCAGTTGAGTGTTGCTCAAATAGGATAATAGGTTGATGCTTCTTGATCGTTTCTGTTGCACCTATCAATACATCCAATTCGTGACCTTCAACATCAATTTTCATCATACCTACCTCTTGTTCATTCCATCCCTCAGCCACATGATCCAATGTATCTAGCTTAATATGTATAGTTTCGCCGCTACTAACAACTAAAGAGTTACTGCCCATATTAGCCTGATTAACAAATAACTCTGCGCTTCCTTCTTTACTAGATAAGCCCATACAATAAGCTTGTATATTATTACTCAACTCAGCATTTAGTTTTAACACACCAAAAGTTCTTGGATGCGGCTCAAATGAATAAACATTTTTGAAATAGTCTGAGAAGTATAAACTGTGATTACCAATATTGGCTCCGATATCTAGCGCGCACGTTTTTTCGATAAGCGCTTTATGTTTTTTAGATAGCCATTGGAATAAGAAGTCCAAATACACTTTTTCATGTACCCCAAATACATTAATAGAGTTACCGATATGATCAAAAGAAAAAACAACTAGTTTTTTTCTATTCTCTCTCAAATGAGCCGAAGCAGATTTTTTTAATCGTCTATGTAACAATATTTTTTTAAGTGTGCCTACTGAATCACTTTGCTTAATCTTACTTTTAAAAATAACCGGTGAGGTATTCATTGTTAATACTTTTATAGTTAACTCATTTTGCAGACTTAACCCTTGAGCTGCCAAAGGTAAAAGAAGATGTTAAGTTAACAAGAATTGCTCAGCAGTTAAATTTTATATTAAGCCTTAAGCCTTATATTTACGATCTACCTAATTATTGTATATGATAACGGTATTTACACCAACTTATAATAGAGCCTTCTGTCTTGAACACTTATATAATAGTTTATGCAATCAGTCATATACAAATTTTGAATGGATTGTCGTTGATGATGGCAGTACGGATGAGACGGAAGAGCTTGTGGGCAGTTTTATAAAACAAGGCAAGCTAGACATCACATACAAAAAACAGGCAAATCAAGGAAAGCATGTAGCAACAAACACAGCTGTAGAGATTACCAAAGGTGAGTTATTTTTTACTGTAGATTCGGATGATACTTTAACGCCTGACGCATTAGAATTAGTACAGAACCATTGGGATGATGTACAAGCACTACCATTGAATGAACGCAAGGATATAATTGGTGTATCAGGCCATCGCGCTTATCAAAATGGAGAGGTAATTGGAGGGCCTGTTCCGTACGATGTACTTGATTGTAATTTAATAGACTATCGCTTTAGACGCAATATTAAAGGCGATAAAGCTGAGGTTTATACCACGGATATTATGAAAAAATATCCTTTCCCTAAAACTCCAAACGAATACTACCTCATACTGACCTACGCATTTTATGCCATGGCCAATGACGGATACAAATTAAGGCACTTTGACAATGCTATTTGGACTACTGAATATTTAGAAGGTGGCTTGACCATGAATAATATACAACATATTAAAAACTGTCCTTATGCCACGCTCATAGGCTATGCCAAAATGGTTAGTTTCAATAAAATTCCTATCATTCACAGAATGCGTTATGCCACTCATTTTTGGCGATTTAGTTTTTTATACCCCCAATACAATTTAAAACAGAAGATTGGTTTTTTAAAGAATAAGTGGGCCATATTAATGTTACCTTTGGGCTATCTTGTCCATTTCAAGGACCAATAATTGTGTTCCATGCTCCAAAATCGCGTTGTAAGCAACAATGTTATATATAGTTCTCATTATACTGACGTTATTTTTTCACCTACTGGGTTGTCTTTTTCATAAGCATACTAAGTATACATTATTACTTTCTTATCTTTTCCTAACCATTTTTATTATACTTGGAGGGATAAAATGGAATACTGGGACTGATTTTATATTTTATAAGCAGTTCTTCTATTATTTTACTGACTATGGTAAAATTTTTACAACTGGGCGAGAGCCAGGTTGGACAGCTCTCAATATTTTCATTCGGAATATATTCGAGGACTACACAGTACTGCTATTTGTTTGGTGCGGTGCTGCAACTTTACTTCAATTTGCATCATTCAAGAAACATTCAGATTATTATTTAACCATTGTATTCTTAATATTCTGCTTTTATATCGGTAATATATCAACGAACCGACAAATGCTAGCAGTGTCCATCGTAATGTGGTCATCGCGCTACATGATAAATAAAAACTTTCTTAAGTTTTTTATTGGTGTCCTTATTGCCGGCTCAATACACGCGTCTGTTCTATTGATTCTGCCATTTTATTTTATCTTTAATAGAAACATTTCAATTTTTATCAAAACACTTATGCTTCTTGGTTCAATTGTAATTGGCTTTAGTGGATTAGCTGATCAAATTCTAAAAGTAGCTGAATTTGTCCTAGGTGGTATTTCTACAGAGGGTGCGGGGAAAATTGACTATTACTCAAATAACCTTAAAAGTGGCTATAATGACCAAAGCACAGCATTAAAAAAATTAATATTAAGCCTTGCAAGAAGAGCAATTATTTTTCCTGTTCTTTTCTATGTAGAATATAAAATACTACCAAAGGACAAGGTGTTTAAAGGCTTTTCAAACTTATTTATTGTAGGGAATTGCATATTTTTCATCGTAATTAACTTTGCGATAATGCAACGACTAGCTACAGTGTTCTACATATTCGAAATTCCATTACTTCTCATAATTTTAAGTAAAATTAATAGAAAAGCAATGTTTATTTTCTTTCTAACGTTCTATTCATTAATTAAAGGATATTCTACCCTCAGCAGATCTTGGGCATCACTTAATCCCTATTATACTATATTTAGCGAAACCTTTGAAGGTTCATACTGGGAAGGCTTTTCCCCAAAATCAAAAAAACAATTTAAATGATCAAACTTAGACAATTTCTATTAATCATAATCCTTGGCTGTTCTGCATGCGCCACGACAGCTAATAATAGTAAAACCATTATTAAGTCAGTAAAAGACTTTGGAGCCATTCCCAATGATGGTAAAGACGACTCTAAAGCTTTTGCCAAAGCAGCGGATTGGTTTAGTAATAAATACAGCCAAAATATTAACTACCCTTATCAAAAAGGTAAACTTATCATTCCTGCTGGCAATTACATTATTGGAAAACCAAAATATGATTATACGATTGGAAATAGTAAACAATTTTCAAGACAAGCGTACCCCATCGTCTTTGGAGTAAAATCAAATCCGATTAACGGTCTTGAGATAATTGGAGAAAAATCATCCTCGGGAAAAATTCTTTCTAAACTATCTTATCCTAAAGGATTGTACTTTGGGTGTTTTAACCCCAGCACGAGACAAAAAGAAACAAATAGAACAAGAGATAATGACGGCGATCCAGGAACAGCTTTTTTCATAGGCGGTCGATCGCAAAATGTAACAATAAAAAATTTAGAAATAGATGGCCGTGCAGACCATTATATAATAGGCGGTCAGACTAGAGCAAAAGGCGGTTGGCAAAATAATAATATTGGAATTGCGGTAAACAATGGTGCAAAATATATTGATATAGAGAATGTTTTCATACATCATTTTGGCATGGACGGACTATATGTAAGAACTGATTTCAAAGAACCCCCTACCAATAAAAAATGGAACATTCGCCTAATTAATGTGAAGTCATATTACAACGGACGTCAAGCATTTTCATGGACAGGAGGCAAGTATTTATATGCCAAAAATTGTGAATTTAATTACACCGGCTATTTCGAAAAAAATAAAATTGGAATAGTCAATAGCCCGGGTGCAAATGTTGATATTGAAAAGACTGGTAAAGATGGCAGAACCATCAGTAACGGCTTGTTTGATAATTGCAAAATGTTAAGCAACTATGGTAGATCCGCGAGTTTAAACCTTGCTACTGCAGCAGATAATGTAACTTTTAATAACTGTGATATAAGCTCTAATCGTGTTTATGCCGTTTATATGGGATACACAAGATATAGAAACTTCGTGTTCAGTAGCTGTAATATTAATGGGACAATTAGCGCATATAAAGCTAAAGGGCGAAAATTAATAAACTCGGGCTTTACAATATTCCAGAATTGTAACATTAAGAATACTTCAAAGAATATGCCTAAGCAACCACTCTTTAGAATTCTAGATCGGTTTAAACTCAATAATTGTACATTAGAAACATCAGGAAGTAGAAACTTTTTTGTTATGTTCAATAATTTAGACCTTACGCTTAAAAAAAATGAAAAGAACATTATAAACAACTGTACTTTTATCAATAACTCAAGTACAAGTCAAGATTTTGGCAGAATGCAAGGGGTTTCTTTTACCGGCTCTAATTCATTCGAAAATAAGTCTAAGAACAACAGAACCACAAATATTTATAATTCTAAATTCATAGGAGGAAACAATCAAACTGCCAATATTAGCTTTAGTGGAAAAGGGCAGTTCGGTCCAACAATCCGAGATTTTTACATAAAGAAATATGGCATTAATTCCTCGATAGTCTTTGGAGAACACAGTTGTGAAAGAATAAATGTTGATATTGACAATGGAGCTATTTTCAATAGTAATAATTCCCCAATTTATATCGGTAAAAAAGCAACATTAAATATTTTTAGCGGGAGCAAATTATTAGTTGGAAAACAACTTTATCTTCAAGGTAAGATTAATATCAAAAATGGAGGGGAATTAGTATGTAATAATAGTACCATTTATCTCCCTAGAAATAGTAATATCATTCAGCATATAGATCAGTTAAAAACACAGAACCGTATTAAAGGAAAATACAAAATAATAAAAATTTCACCTGATAAATTCCTTCTTAAACAAGATGAGAGGTCTGAAAAATCACCATGTAAATAATTATTTATTCAGCATGAAGAACAAATTACTTGTAGTTAATCTTGGGGTTAAAGGCGGCACGGTCCTTTATGCTCAATACATATTGCAACACCTAAGCATCAACTGTAAAATAGTCCAATCGAAATATGAGGAAGAGAGGCACTTCAAAGGTAAATCAATAAAAATACCGATAAAACCAGGCGCGCTTTTTGGGTTATTTTTCTTGTTGCTTGGTGCGCCAATAATTTTTATTGTATTGCTATTACAAATCCTTCTTCTCAATAAATACAAAGCCCTCTTCGTTTTAGGGTCACACTGGTTAGATTTAGTATACATAATACCATTTCGATTACTAGGAAAAAAAGTATTCTATACTATACATGAAGGAGTGCCGAGAGAAGGAATGTCGATGAAAAAATATATTCCTATTAGCCTTAAAAAAAGTACAGATATTATATTCTTAAGCGAGTTCGTCAAAAATAAAACACTAAGCTTTCATAATTTAAATAAATCAACATATGTAAGCAATCACGGCCTCTTTAACGCGGAACGAAATATTGAAGAAAAGAAAATAAATGCTCCTTATAGCTACTTACTAATTGGTCATATAAATCAATATAAAGGTGTTCATCTTATTACAGAAGCTATGAAAACCTTAGATAAAAATGTTTATAAACATATTACCATCGCAGGTTCATTTTCAATTCCTGAACCTGCGCCACATCCGAAACTAAACATTATAAACAAGTATTTATCTAATCAGGAACTACACGATCTAATAAATGAGCACGATATTTTATTATTACCATATACCAGCGCATCTCAGTCTGGCGTGGTAACCCTGGCATTATCATATTTAAAACCTACAATCTGCTCAGACATTGGTGGCCTCAAGGAACAATTTGGCATAAACGGAGCCAACTATTTAGAAGAGATTAGTCCAGCTGGATTAACTAAATCAATTATAAGTATTAATAAAGATTCTCACGCTACTTGCCAAATCATCCTACATTTAAAAGAAAGAAAGAAGGAATTAAAATGGAATAGCATCGTAAATAAATTAGAAGATTACATTTCAAATCGCATTAACCAATAATGAACATAACGCACATAATATCAAGCTTAGCGGGTGGTGGTGCCGAAACATTACTCAAAAATATACTGCCGCTATATGCTGAGAAGGGGTATGATGTTACGCTTATATTACTATCGGACAGCAATGAGAATAAAGACTACGTGCAAGCAATTAAAGATGCCAATGTAAGCATTCATTATTGCTCAAAAGGTAGCGTGTATAACCCGCTGCTAATATTTAAATTAAAACGCTTCTTAAAAAATAAACACTTTGCACACGTCCATTTATTCCCAACCTTATATTGGGTTGCACTTTCTAAATATTTTTTTAGGCTAAACCTTAAACTTGTTTATACAGAACATAGTAATAAAAACAAAAGAAGAGGCAAGTATAAGTTCATTTTCAAACCATTAGACCGGTTTATGTACAAGCAATACAATACAATCATTGGCATAACACAATCAGTAAGTGACGTATTGTATCAATGGAATAACCACAAAAATATTCGAACAATTAATAACGGTATAAATACTAGCGTAATAAATAATACAGCTCCTTATACTAAGGAACAATTGGCACAAGAAATTAATGTCCCAAAAGCAAGTAACTCACGCTTTATTCTTATGGCTGGCCGCTTTATCAAATCTAAATATCAAAAGCTTCTTATTGAAAATGTACTTGCATTAAAAAACGAAAATACCTTTCTATTACTGGCTGGAACAGGAGAGTTATTAGAATCGTTAAAACAGAAATATGCTTCACAGCCGAATATCATTTTTCTAGGGTTTAGACAAGACATTATTAAATTAATGAAGTCCGTTGATTTAAATATGTTGTTGACGGAATATGAAGGTTTATCTGGTGTGGTATTAGAATCTCTCGCAGCCAATAAACCTTTTCTAGGTTCTAATGTTGCTGGTGTTAAAGATATTGTTCCTTCAAAAGACTTCCTTGTAGAAAATGATAATGAAGTTTCATTAAAAATTGATCAAGTCCTAAATGATCAACAATTTGCCCAAAAGCAAATTAGTCAAATATATGACCATATTAAAAAATATGACATTCAACTAATGCTAGAAGAGCATATAGAACTTTACAAGAACTTAAATATTCAGAAATAAGTATTACCCAGTTCAAATCATGTGCATTAAAAAATTCTATCAAATCAACAAAGTATTAGATTTGCTAAAAAATATTTATTCTTGAGCAAAATTAAAATTTTAAGAATTCTCCATAGACCTTCAATTAGCGGGCCAACTTTTCATGCAACCTATTTAACCAAAGGATTAAGCGACAAGTTTGAAACAAAACTAATTGTAGGCGTTCCAGAGCCCGAAGAAGTTGACGGTTCATATATTTTCAAAGAGCACAATATCGATTCTAAAACAATCAAGAATATGAAACGTTCAGTGAATCCATTTCAAGATTTGCTAGCTCTAATTGAAATAATAAAAATTATCCGAAAAGAGAAGCCTCAAATTGTGCATACACATGCTGCCAAATCAGGAACACTAGGAAGGCTAGCCGCCTACATATGCCACGTACCAATCATTGTTCATACATTTCATGGCAATGTTTTTAGCGGATATTTCAGCCCTTTGGTTACCAAAATATTTTTAGGCATAGAACGATTTCTCGCAAACAAAAGTTCAAAAATAATAACAATAAGTAAGCTCCAGCACGATGACATTTGTGACCAATATAAAATATGTGATAGAGAAAAAGCAGCCGTTATTCCACTTGGCTTAGAACTTGGCAGATTTCACCCAACGAATAATAAATTCCATAACTTTCGAAACGATTGGCAAATAGATAATGATACAATTGCCATTGGTATTATTGGTCGTGTAACAAAAATTAAAAATCATACACTCTTTCTAACAGCATTTAGCAAAACAAAAAATGAGTTTAATAAAAAGGTCGTTGGAATAGTGGTTGGCGATGGTGATTTGTTACAAGAAATGAAAGAGGTATGCGACCAACTCAAATTAAAGTGGTCAGATATAAATAGTCAAGGACAACTAGACTATGATATTTACTTTGCTCATAATCAAAAAGATATACCGTCTATAATAAACAGTATAGACATTGCTGCGCTTAGTTCAGATAATGAAGGAACACCAGTAACTTTATTAGAAGCCCAGGCGGCGGCCAAGCCAATTGTTTCAACTAGAGTTGGCGGTGTAGCTGATGTTGTGGATGAACAAGGATCTGCTTTGCTTAGTGAAAAAGGAGACACAGATGCTTATGCGGCTAACTTGATTACAATGATTACTAAACTTGAAGAGTATTCGTCAAAAACTAAACAAAGGTCTAATTATATAATAGATAAATTTAGTACAAGGAACTTAGTACTAAATATTGAAAAGCTCTATCTAGATCTACTTAAAAGTAAAAATCTATAAGTCGATAATTCGAGTAGGATTCCAATTAATCCTCTTCCTTGCTGCTTGATCATTGAACGTTAAGTTACTAATTAGCTTGTTCAATTTTTCAGTATTTAATGGAGCTCGTGTCCCTAATAAATCTCCAAAACGAGCCATCACTTTTAATAAGCCAAGCGGTAGTTTTTTAAATGCAGGCACATTTATTCTTTGTCTTATAACCTCAGCAATTTCATTCATTGTTGGGTGATAGCCGTCCGTCAGATTAAAGACACCTTCTTTTTCTAAAAAAGTTGACATATGATTAGCAATATCTTGGCTATAAACTATGCTTTTACTGCCAGTTTTAGAACCCACCCCGAAAAATCGTCTCTTTTCTATTTGGCTAATCATTTTACCCAAATTACCAGAAGCTTTAAAATCAAAAATCAAAGGCAACCTTAGAATCAAAATACGAATATTATTCTCACGCCCCCATTCCTTCAGATATTCTTCAGCTTGTATTTTACTTTTAGCATAAGGTGAAGTTCCAAGCAATGGTTCATCTTCAGAAATGCACTCTCCTTTTTCCAATCCGTAAACGGCCACGGTACTTATGAAAATAAATGATTTTAAAACGTTTCTCTTCTCTTCAAGTGCCTTGCAAAGTTTCTTAGTCCCTTCAAAATTAATTTCATAAAACTCTTTTATTTCACTTTCGGTTACTGGTATGGAGTGTGCCTTACCTGCTACGTGAACCACGGCATTTAATTCTGGTAAACTTGGAATAGACATACACAAATCTGCCTGAATAGTAGACTGTGCAGACCGACCCAATGTAATCACATCATAACTAGCGGTTAGCTTATCAAAAATTTGCTTGCCTAAAAATCCTGACGCACCGGTAAGTAATATTCGCATTCATTCGCAAAGAAAATCATAATTAGTTGAAATAAATATGGATAATGCACAATTAATGCGTTTTTTGCAGGTATGAATCTCAACTTTAACATAGAATCATTTATTGGCAATAAAATTACTGGACGTACGCAGAGTTTATTTGCTTTAGATATAAAAAACAATACCGAAAACTTACTGCGAGAAATAAAAGGTCAACGCGTTTTAGTGATCGGAGCTGCCGGCACTATTGGCTCTTCATATACACAACGACTATTGGCTTATGAACCAGCCAAGTTAGTTATTGTAGATACGAATGAAAATGGCTTGACGGAATTTGTAAGAGATTGTCGTAGCCGCATTGACATTTCACTGCCTACAGATTTTAAGTCCTACCCAATCAACTTCGGAAGTGATGTCTTTTATAAAATGATTGATAATGAAGGACCTTTTGATATTGTTGCCAACTTTGCAGCCCACAAGCATGTAAGAAGTGAAAAGGATGAATACTCCATTGAAGCAATGATTGAAAACAATGTGCTCAAGGCGCATACCATCATGGAATATTTAAAGAAAAATAAACCTAAACACTTCTTTTGCGTAAGCACAGATAAAGCGGCTAACCCAGTAAACATTATGGGTGCAAGCAAGAAGTTAATGGAAGACTTGGTATTGGCTTATTCTAAAGAATTTAAAATAACAACGGCTCGTTTTGCCAATGTTGCTTTCTCCAATGGTAGTTTACTAGAGGGCTTTATTAATCGCTTATTTAAAAAGCAGCCATTGTCTTGCCCTAGCGATGTTACACGCTTTTTTGTATCCCCTATTGAGGCTGGTGAGATTTGTTTAATGGCTTGTATTTTAGGAAAGAATGGAGATATTTATTTCCCTAAATTAAATCCAGAAAAAGACCTGATTAACTTCAAGAATATTGCTCTCAACTTTTTAACTGAGTTAGGCTATGAAGCAGATGTATGCTCATCCGAAGAAGAAGCCAAAAGCAAGGCGGCCGCATTAACCAAAGATAGTAGGCAATATCCTATTTGTATTTTTGACTCAGACACTTCAGGAGAGAAGTTATACGAAGAGTTTTTTACGGACACTGAAGAGGTAAACTTAACTGATTTCGAATCCTTAGGTTACATCCCTACTCAAGGCGTGAAAAGTATTGATCAAGTTTCAGAAATTGTTGATTCAATTAAAACCCTATTTTCTCGTCACTCAAACAAAGCAGAAGTCGTACGTTTGCTGAAAGAAATTCTTCCTGGTTTTGAACATATTGAAACAGGAAAAAATTTGGATCAGAAAATGTAATATGTATAGCTTTATCAAGAGACTTGGAGACCTTTTCTTAGCCTTATTAGTCACGCTAATATTGCTACCTCTCTTTATACCATTGTTTATTATCCTCAAGCTTACTGGCGAAGGACATATCTTCTACCTTCAAGAAAGAATTGGATATAAGAACGAGCGTTTCAATATCATGAAATTTGCGACCATGTTGCTCAACAGTCCCAATATGGGCACGGGCATGATTACGCTGCGTAAAGATCCTCGCATTACGCCGGCCGGTCATTTTCTTAGAAAAACAAAATTGAATGAACTCCCTCAAGTCTTTAATGTGCTAAAAGGTGATATGAGTATTGTTGGACCAAGACCATTAGTAAAGAAAAACTTTGATACCTATCCCGATGGAATAAGAGAACATGTATATGATTCAAAGCCTGGCATAACAGGGATTGGCTCCATAATATTTCGAGATGAAGAGAAGTTAATCTCCGAGTCAGATATGGACCCACATGCCTTTTACGCAGCTCATATTGGTCCATATAAAGGAGCCTTAGAAATTTGGTACAATAAGAACCAATCTTTTCTAACTGATTTTAAAATAATATTTTTAACGGCTTGGTATATCCTATTTAGCGAATCTAATTTAGCTTTCAAATGGTTCAAAGGCCTTCCAGAAAAACCCAAAGAATTAAATGGCTAACATACTCCTTACAGGCGGCGCAGGATTTATAGGTTCTAACTTATTACGAGCATTATTGGAAGATGATCGAGTAACAAAAGTGCGTGTAATGGATAACTTTGAAACGGGTTATCATCAAAACTTATTGGAGGTGAAAGACCATCCAAAGTTTGAACTCTTTGAAGCGAATATATGCGACTTTAACGCTTGTAAAGAGGCCATGGCAGGAATGGACCGAGTGAGCCACCAAGCAGCCTTAGGCTCAGTACCACGAAGTATTGCCGATCCCGTAGCTTCGAACGAAACGAATATTACTGGGACCATAAACATATTTACAGCAGCCAAAGAAGCCGGTGTAAAAAGAATTGTATACGCTGCTTCATCTTCAACCTATGGCGATAGTGAGGGCTTGCCCAAAGTAGAGCATACTATTGGAAAGCCATTATCCCCCTATGCTGTAACAAAATATGTGATGGAACTCTATGCCGATGTATTTGGCAAGACCTATGACATGAGCTTTATTGGTCTCCGTTATTTTAATGTATTTGGTCCTTATCAAAGTCCTAAAGGCGCTTATGCTGCAGTTATTCCATTATTCATGGATGCGGTAATAAACAATGAAGCACCCACAATCAATGGTGACGGCAGTTTTAGCCGAGACTTTACTTATGTTCAAAATGTGGTACAGGCCAATATCAAAGCATTATTTACAGATAATAAAGAGGCCGAAAATCAAGTATACAATGTAGCTTTTGGTGAGAGCACAACGCTCTTACAGTTATTTGATGCCATTAAAAATGTAGCCGGATCAGACTTGCAACCAATACATGGACCTTTCCGTGTGGGAGACATCCCTCATAGCTTAGCAGATATATCAAAAATCAAAGAAAAGCTAGATTACGACCCTAAGATTTCCGTTCAAGACGGTCTAAAAGTTGCCTTTGATTGGTACAAAGAAAATAGAAAGTATTTTCTTTAATAAGCCTCCAAATTACAGCACACAAATGCAAAAGGGCTAATGAAGGAAAAATAAAGCATAAAAACTTCATAAACCCTATAAACCAAATTATCCCATACTAAAACTTAGTCGATGATGTTTAGTAAGCCCATATTGCTTAACAGCATCTCTATGCATTTTTGTTCCATAGCCTTTATTCTTTTCCCATCCGTATTGGGGAAACTGCTTCGCCATCTTAAGCATATAATCATCACGATACGTTTTGGCTAGTATGCTCGCAGCGGCAATGCTAGCATACTTACCATCGCCTTGAATAATGCATACATGCTCCAATTTTTTAAACGGTTCAAAACGGTTGCCGTCTATCAATAACAAATTAGGTTCAATAGATAATTTATTGATGGCTAAATGCATGGCTTTAAAAGAAGCTTGTAGGATGTTTATCTTATCAATTTGTTTTGGAGATACTTTCGCCACTGCAAAAGCTAATGCCTCTTGTTCAATAATCGGTCGCAACTTATTTCGTACTTTCTCAGATATTTTCTTAGAATCATTTAACAAAGGATGATAAAAATCATTGGGTAAAACAACCGCTGCTGCAAAAACCGGACCTGCCAAGCAGCCACGTCCAGCTTCATCGCAGCCAGCTTCTATTCCAATTTTATTGTAATAAGGTCTCAGCATTGTTGCGGCAAAATAGTCATTTTTGAATATAAATCGATAAACAAATTATTGCAGCCGTCTATCCTAAAGTAACTTTGTATTTGATTATGAAGTCAACAGCATCCAACGATCTATTAGAAACTCCCAACTTACCACGCAATGGATATAGTAGTCATAAGATCATTGGTCAATGGCTCTTGCTAGGCGTAGGAATGCTTATTGTTCAAATTGCACTCGGAGGTATAACTCGATTGACAGGCTCAGGGCTTTCGATGACACAATGGGGGCTATTACTTGACGCTATCCCTCCAATGAATGATGCTGACTGGACAGAGGTGTTTAATAACTATAAAGAAATTGGTCAGTTCAAATACATCAATGCTGACTTCACTTTAGCCGATTTTAAAGGTATCTATTTTTGGGAATGGCTTCATCGTGAATGGGGCATGCTTCTTGGCTTTGTGTTTATTATTCCTCTTGTCTATTTTATTTATAAAAAAATGGTTTCTAAATCATTATTAATTAAGCTACTCACACTTTTTATTCTTGGCTTGAGTCAAGGATTAATCGGATGGATAATGGTAAAAAGTGGGCTTAACGATTCTAATCTTTATGTTGATCATTTTAAACTGGCCTTGCATTTTATTTCGGCTCTTTTTCTTATAAGTCTTACACTTTGGTACTCGCTGCAGTATATATACCCCGCTGGTTTTAATCTTCAGATTACTCCAAAGCAAAAACAGATCATCTTAGTCGTTTTTGTAATCTTAGGTATACAACTCACTTATGGCGCATTTATGGCTGGGCTTAAAGCAGCACAAGCCGCTCCTTCGTGGCCAACAATCAATGGAGACTGGGTTCCTGCGAGCATTTTCAACAAGAGCATTTTCAGTCATTCAATTTCAGTTCACTTTATACATAGAACATTGGCCTATATTCTATTTGTAGCCATACTACTCTGGTCTTGGAAAGCAAAAGCCATTACTGGTTTAAAAAGTGTTTTTTTACCAGCCATACTTGTCATTGTGCAATTATTACTAGGGATTACCTCCGTATTATACTCGCCAAAGGCAGTAAAAAACGGTTGGGGCGTATTTGAATGGAATGCACAATTGCATCAATTAGTCGCTATGCTACTGTTGCTTAGCCTTGTTTATCATTTATTTCAAATGAACGCAAAACCCAAAACATAGAAATAATTGTCATATTTTGGTCCAAACGCACATTTTTACAAACCAAAAGTGTAGAAATAACGTCATATTTGTAGTATTTTTAACCATCGGTTTAAATTCGAACCATCAAATGAACTTTATTTATGATTAAAAGAATTTTACTTACTTCAATTGCTGTTCTATTAATAGGTGCTAGTGCACAACTATTTGCACAAGCTCCTTGCGCAACCCTTAATGTAAACTTGATTAGTGGAACATTGATCCAACCTTGTGATACCAATGTAGCGGTAAGCTTTACAGTCGAGGCAGACGTAAACACAAACTTTGCTGTAAACGAGACAGATACATACGCGATTAATTCAATTCCCTATGTGCCCTATCCTTGGGTTGGAGCTAACACATTTGTTGTAACAACGGATGATACATGGAGTCAATTATATCCAATTCCTTTTGATTTTTGTTTCTTCGGACAGACCTATAATCAATTTGTAATAGGTTCTAATGGACAAATTTCTTTTGATATATCAAGAGCAACCGCTACAAATAACTGGATGACGAATGGACAAATTGCACCATTTAACGACCTAGACATGAACAACACTATCATGGGTTGTTACCACGATATTGACTTTAATGTTGGAGGTACTGTAACCTGGGATACTATTGGGGTGGCTCCTTGTCGTAAGTTAATTATTAATTGGACATCTGTTCCAATGTTTAGCTGTAATTCAATGATTGACTCACAGCAAGTTGTATTGCATGAGTTTACGAACCTTATTGAGGTAAATCTTGGAGCTAAACCTGTTTGTGCTACTTGGAACGGCGGTGTTGCTCATCAAGGTATTCAAAATGCTTCAGGCACGACAGCCTTTATGGTTCCTGGTCGTAATGGTACCGTTTGGGGCCCAGTAAATAATGATAGTCATAATTTTGAGCCAGCAGGTGATACTTATACATTTATCAAAGATTATTTCTGGTATAATGGAGCAACCAATGCCTTAATAGATACAGGAGTCAACCTTACATTGACAAGTCCTTACCCACCTTTTGTAATTTGCAGAGCACGAATTATTGGAGGGTGTAATAGTGATACAACTTGGGCTACAGATACTTTAAACATGTTGCCAGGTAAGATTAATGCTGATTTTGAGTTTGAATCACGATTAGGTTGTGATCAAGACACAGTAATATTTACCAATACTTCTGTACCTGGTGCGCCAGGTGGTACAAACTTCTTCTGGGATTTTGGAAATGGTAGTTTTAGTGCACAAACTGATCCAATAGAGCTGTATGGTGTTCAAAACATTTATGATGTAACACTATTCGCAGCAAACCCTGTTTGTGAAGGTGATACCATAACCAAATCTATTAATCTTAATCATCCGATCGAAGCAGTATTCTCTGTAGCGCCAGACTCTGTCTGTCTTAGACAATCAGTAGCTATATCCAATATTTCAGTACCTAATTTTGCTCTTCTAGACAATTTTTGGGATTTTGGCGATGGTACAACGACAACAAATAACTCAGCAATATTTACTCATTTCTATCAAAACCCAGGGAACTATACTATAAAACTTGTTGTTACAGATACTCTTGGTTGCCAAGACAGTATGAGTGTAAATATATTTGTAGATGAACCACCGTATATCGAAATAAGTGCTTCTCCAACAGAGGTTTGCTTAGGTAGTCCAGTCTATTTTGTAGATACTGCCGCAGCAAACACGATTGCTACACAATACAATTTTGACGACGGTAATATTATTAGCAATAAGCATAATCCAACACACGTATTTCAAAGTGCTGGTACATACGATGTAACTTTTACTGGTTTCTATGCTATTTGTCCAGACTCGGTAATTACACAAACAATTACAGTCAACGATTATCCTCTAATTAATTTAGGTGAGGATGAAGAATTCTGTCCAGGAATTACAGATGCGGTAACGCTAAGCAATACGCTTAACTCTAGTCAAATTTTAAAATGGAGTGACGGTTCTGAAGGACCTTCATTAACTGTTTCTGATCCTGGATACTATTGGGCGCAAGCAACAAACGCTGCATGTACCTCTTCGGATAGTATATGGGTTAAGCGCGATTGTTACTTAAATATTCCGAACGCCTTCTCGCCTGATGGAGATGGCACGAACGACTATTTCTTACCAAGACAATTATTATCATCTGGCGTTACTGAGTTTAGCATGAAAATATTTAACCGCTGGGGAAAAACAATATTTACAACCGATCGCATCGATGGTCGTGGTTGGAACGGTAAGTATGGTGACAAAGATCAGCCAATGGGCACATTTGTATACCTTATTGAAGCCAAATGGAGAAATGGATTTAAAAATACATTCCAAGGAAACGTTACTTTAGTTAGATAAACGTTTAAAGTTTTATCTAAAACCCGTTACGCACTCGTGACGGGTTTTTTATTACAAGCCAGTTATATCATACGCGCATCCGATTGCAAACGACTACATTCGTAAGTAAACGATTATTTACCGCCTAGATTTTGTTCATGAAGCACCTTTGACTGGTAGTGTACAAAAAAGTGTGTAATCGATTTGATTAATTTTACTTTCAAAGCAAACAAACTTGTTGTGGGAAGTCTGTCTGTCTTTGGAAGTTTTTTGTTTTTGCATCGTAAATATAATTTGAGTTTGTTTAATGAAATA